>NZ_DATHKG010000094.1:0-141970 GCF_035489435.1 Flavitalea sp. | reverse complement strand
AGATTTCATCTCTTAAGAGATTGCTGTAGCGTGCCAGCACAAAGAATACCAGGCTAATGGCAACAATGCTCAGATAGGAAATTGTATGCATTAAGTCCAGGTTGAAAGGGAGTGTCAAAAATAATCGAGTCATAAAAATATTTTTAAATTGTATTACTAAATCTTTTTCCGATGGTTAATTCAAAAATCTGTTGTTTATAGTTTTTGAATCAAATTTTTATCAAACTGGTCAATGTCCCGGTTATGACAGAGATGATTGCATTGCGGAACTCATCGATCCTGATTTCAGTAATGCCAGCTTGCTTCAAACCAGTCAGTTCTTCCAGCGACCCTTCCTCCTGCAACAGGAATTCCAGGTCCTCCTTTGTAAGTGCTCCGTTTTCCACTTCCTGTGACCAGCGTTGAAGATTATCTTTCATTCCGTCCAGGGCAGATTGTCCCGCTGCTTTTGCCTCCGTTAAATAATCCTGGAAATATTGTTTTGCTAAGTCTATTACACCTGATTTCAGATCCGTGTATATCTGGTCAAAATTTGTACTCATGATTTAATGTTTTAAACTTTTTATTAATTGGTTACTTGTTGTGTGATTACCTGTTGTGGTTTAATTTTTCCACTTTCGAGTTGTGAAATCTGGTCAAATGAAGAACCAATCAGTGACTGTGATTCTTTCACAAATACATCGTCGAGTTTGCCTTCTTTTTTCCAGCGGGCTACAAAGCCTCCGAACAAATGGCCGGTTGAATCTTTAAGGACTGTCCACATCTTTTCCGAGATGGTGTTTTTCGGACGGTTCTTTTCATACTCGTAAATCTTATCGATTTCTGTTTGTACACCCAGCACCGCATTGGCATGCAGGGCAAAGCTGTCGGTTGCCAGGCCCATTACATTCAATACATCCACTTTAATTGCAGTTGTTTGAGAATAGGCAAACTGGTCGAATTTTGAAATGGTGGAACAGCCTGCCAGTATCAGCAGTGTTCCCATAAAAAGCATTGTTGTTTTTGTCATGATTTTCTGTTTTATAATTAAAAAATAAATTGCATAGATATCCTGTTCTGCAGACAGCATTTGCCTACAGGGATTTTTTTAATAACTAATAAATAGATTGTAAAAGCAATGAAAAGCCAGAAGTCGTTAGTAAGAAGGACGGTTACAGATTGATTTATTTTGTTCGTTTCCTTTTTAACATTGCCAGGGGACTTTTACGGATTGATGATGCAAAAATAAATCGCTTTGAGTTTAGCAACAATAGCTAAATCAGGCTATGCAGTAACGGTAATTTGAATCGGGGAAGTTGCTGTATTCGTATTCCCGGTAAATAACAATCTACCTTGCTGGTATCTCTGTATTCTATCTGCCAGGCCATTGTAACCACCATTGATCCTTCTTGTAATGGCTTTGAAATTATCAAGATTAGCCCCTTCGTCAATGGGTTGCGTTACATTGATTTTATCGGCCCATGAGTTGAGTCCTGTTTTATTCCAGAACCATCCTGCACTCAGGGCAGCATATTTTAGTTGATCCGGCGAACAGAAGTGAATATTTTTTCCACCCAGCAAACTCGGATTATTGATAAAATCTGCCTGGAGATCCCGGCCAATGGCGGTGTAATTTGTACGTCCGGTTATTTGTATCAGTCCACGACCCTTGAATTTTACTCCATCGCCCGGGTTTATATTGCCCAGATCTCTACGCCCTTCATAGGCCTGCCCGCTGGCCAGTTCTTCAGTATAATAAAGTCCGCCACTCTCGTGAGAAACCTGTGCCAGGAAACATAGTTGCCGGGCGGAAGTATTAAGATCATACTTCATAAAAACATCATTGAGATAAGGAAGAAAAATTTGCGCATTTGCCATCGTCGTGCATGCGACTGCTTTCAATTGATCAACTGTCATAAAAAATATATTTTAATTTGAAACAATAACATTGTCATTTTGCAGGGCTTGTTGTATGGTAATGTAAGGTGCTTTACTGATTTGCATTCTTGGGTCAAACGGATGATCAAGTGCTGCTATTAAAAACAAGCACATCGCCAGGCTCCCGGAAAAAAATGACAAATAGATTCTTTTAAGCCGGATAGAATCCAATTGGAAAAAATAGGAAAATATAACCAGGAGCACCGTGCCAGCCTTAAGTATGAACCAAACAAGGTCGGGAATTTGCGAGTGATTATGTGTCAGCCGGTTCCGTCTCAGTTCTGTTATATCACTCAGGTCATTATCGATTACAACAAAAACATTTCGCTGCAGATCATTTTTTGGTTTCCGGGTAAGTAACATTAACCTTAGGTAAGGAATGGCACTTGACTGAGTGACTAAATCGTTGCTGTGCATGGTCCATTCATTGTTAATGACATTTGTGGTATAAGTATACATTGCCTGGCGGACGGGGATACGTATAGAATCTGGCATGGTAGATATATGGGTAATGATGCTGTTCATTTTGTCGGACTCTGACTCTATTGTTTTATCCAGATCTTCGTAATCTTCCCAAACAGCAACAATTACGAAAGCGAGTATCAGAGAATAAACAAGACTAATGGCACCAAACATAATCCCTGCCACTTCATTGTTTACAGGCAGTCGCTTCTGCAAATGAAAGCGATTGAAAAGCAAAAGCCCGGATTGTGCAAGCACTATTATTATGCAGACAAAAAAGAAGCAAAATACTCCCGCAGGAATTGTGCTGATAAAATGTTTAAATATTGCTAGTATCATACAGTGTTTTTATATATCTCGTTCGTTCCGGCATTCACCAGAGCAATTGTGAAATCTTTTTGTTAATGTAATCCAGGAAACGTCCATGTTTCGTACCGCAAATGTAGAATGTTGCATAAACCAGTGCAATAGCTAAAAGAGGCTATAAGACCTATAAAAAAAACCAGCGCCGCATAAACATGCGGCGCTGGTTTGGCGATCGGTCAGATCACGGTAGGATTTTTATTTCTTAATTGTTTTACCTGGCTTGTCTTATCACAGATAAGATATGATAACCTATAGCAGCAGCGGTACATACCACTATAGTTCTTAAACTAACTGATTCGGGTGACAAAAGCTTCATACTCCCTATAATAAACAGCGGAATGTACAGGAGAACCCCCGTCAGCACTCCCGGGGAATACATTTTCATCTTTATTACCCCCCAGATGTGAAAACATGCATTTACAGCAGTACTTAAAGAAATACAGTACCAGATTGCGATACCTGCCGGGGTATGATCAAAATAAAAAGGCAAAACACAAACGCCGATCATTAGCGTATTGATCCATACAAGGTAACCTGGTTGTATTCCTTTTGTTTTCGAGGGAACAAACTTTTGGTACCATTCTATAAAGCCCCCGGGGACCAGAAATTCCTCCGTAACGTGGAAAAAAATAGCAACAGGAAGTAGAAGAGCTAAGGTTGAAAACGTAAACATGACTTTAACTTTTTATTTGGTGACAATAGATGAATACTGAGATAAAATCTCAGATAAATTTTCTTTTGATAATTTTTGTGATGATAGACGTCGAAGGTGGACGCGCAAAAAAGCGGAGACTAAAAAGCCGCGACGAGCGCGGCCTCCAGGTTATTTCTCAGGATATATCATTTCTTATCAAAGCGGAAATGCCATGATCGTAAAAACAAGGAGTATAATGAATACACTCGTGTCGTACACAAGCGCCACAAACTCATTGGGCGTGTCAGGCTTTTTTGAATAATGCTGCAATGCCGCGAAGCCGAAGAAAATACAACTGGTAATGGCCGCCAGCAAACGCCAATGCTCATTTATTACCGAGAGAATACCCATTGCTCCTAAAGCAATGTTTGCAAACCCAAGTTCACGTATCACTACATAACTGTCCTTCGAGGTGAATCTGAATATTTCCCGGGCTGTAAATTCCGGGTTAGCTGCCTGCTTTAGACCCGCAGTAAAAAGCCGGATGCCTGCTGCCCAGAATATAAACCATTTTGCAACAATGGTCCAATGTATGGGTATTTGTTCTTTTACTATCTCTGCTGTGACGGAAGCGGCTGGCAAAATACACAGAAGGCTTATGTTCATAATAACATAAAAAACGTTGAATTTTTCCCGCTGTTTTGTCGGCTGTTGAATCTTTGTGTTCATGATCTTTGAATTGATTACATCATCATCTTAACGGGAAAAACCTTCCCTTTTCATTTCTTTTTTAACGGCTTTACACACGTCTTCAAAAAGTGGAACTCTCCCTCCCGGATTTGTAGTGTTGGTATTGGCAGCCCAGATTAATTTATTAGCCAGTAAAGAATAAACGGTCACCTGGACATGCCATGTGCGGTCGGTCTCAATACGACCGGGTGTTCCTGGCAAAAATTGCGGTTCAGCCCAACGGTTTCCCCAGCCGCCACGCCAATAGCCACTCCAGGTATTAAGATAAGCAGGCGGACGTCCGGCCACAAATTGCTGATCAGTATTTTCACCTGTTTGTCTCAGTAATACGATACCATCATATCCCTCTTTTTTCAAGATGTCGTTGTAGTGCGACTCTCCTTTCTGCAACAGTGAATCCCCTCCAAAAAGCATGTAGGATTGTGTCGCTGCCCCGGGATATAACGAAGCCATATAATCTTCAACCTGCCTGCGAACAACCTGGTCGTTGATCAGGGCTGCTACTACTATTGAATGCAAGCCGGGATTTTGAATCGTTGTTTCCGCGTCGCGCCAGCTATTTACAATTTGTGTTTGAGCCGAACACCTGATGATTGTACTGATAAAAAAAATGCCAATTAAAAGAGATTTCATGTTTAATTATATTACTTATTTGAAAAAATAGGTTTCCCCTTTTGTTTAGATTACAAAACTACCCTGACAAAAATGGAGGTACTATATTTCATGTTGCAGAAACTGTAAATATTGTTTCATTGCCCCCTGCCCTCCACACCGGCTTACCCGATGTGGTTGTTCTTCAAAAAGATGCATTCAGATGAAAAGGGAAAACATGAACAGGAAGGAATAAGGATCGCCGGAAAAGTGGCAAGTTTGCTGCCTAACAGGTCTCAAAACCGGCTTAGTTTTTTGCAACAGGCGTGTTTTTAATTTTCTGGATATAATCACCGGGAGTGATACCGTAAACTTCGCGGAAACATTTTGTGAAATATGCGGGGCTGCCAAATCCTGATTTATATGCAGTTTCCGAACTGCTAAATCCCTCCTGAAGAAAGCGGGTTGCTTTTTTTAACCGGTAATTGCGAACCACTTCAGTGGTTGACATATCAGTGAGCGCTTTTAATTTACGATGGAGACTGCTCCGGCTGATATTCATCAATCCAGCCAGTTGATCTACCCCAAATAGTGAGTCGTCAATATGCTCTTCAAGGAGTGCATAAAATTTTACCAGGAAAACATCTTCCACTATTGGTTCTGCCTGTTGAACCATTGAAGCGGTATCGGTGGGTATATGGGCACCCAACTCCTCCCGGAGACGATTCCTTAGTTTTTGTTGCCTGGTGAGTTGATTCTGTATCCGAAGCAATAATTCAGTAGGATGAAAAGGTTTTGTTAAGTAATCATCTGCCCCACGGGAAAGTCCTTCAATAAGATGTTCATGGGCAGTTTTTGCAGTTAGTAGTATTACCGGGATATGGGCCGTACGGATATCTGCCTTCACAGCTGAAGTGAATTCATATCCATCCATCACGGGCATCATAACATCGCTGATGATAAGATCAGGCATCATCGACAATGCAAGTTCCAACCCTTCAGCACCGTTCAGCACATGATTTACATGATAATGATCACGCATAATATCCATCACAAAAGCCGCGAGTTCCCTATTGTCTTCTACCAGAAGAATCTGTGCGGTATTTTCTAATGGCGGAGTGTCAGCAACAAAACCATCATGCTGTCCGGTTTCGGTACCTGATATCTGTGTTGCTTCCGCTACCCTTAATGGTAATAACAGTTCAAAGCGGGTACCAGACGGGGCTTCAACAAAACTCTTAACTTCAATGTTTCCCTGCATCTGATCAACTAATTCTTTAACCATTGCCAGGCCTATGCCCGTTCCTTTGTCAATCGTTTCTTCTGCGAGGTCAGGAAATTCACTTGCCTGGTAATAGCGGTCAAATATATAAGGTAATTTTTGGGATTCTATCCCTACCCCGGTATCTGTCACTGATAGCTGGAGTTGATCAGGATTAACAGATAAAACCACTTCTACTTTGCCACCCACCGGGGTGAATTTCAACGCATTGGAAACAAGGTTATAGACAATTCGTTCAATGGCATCGGGATAAAACCAGCAATCTGTTAATCCTGTATCGTTGGTGAATGAGAGATCGACCTGCCTGGCTTCTGCATCGTTTTCAAAAGAATGTACTACAGCACCAACTACCGTGGCGGGGTTGCCGCGCTGCTCATGTAGTTTCATGGCTTTGGCTTCCAGCTTTGAAAGATCCATCAGCCTGTTAATTAAAACCAGTAACTGCTTTGCATTTCTGACAATTGTATCGGCGAGGTGATGCTGTTTGTCAGTATCTGCCTTTCCGGTTTTCAATTGTTCCGCCGGTCCAAGTATCAGGGTCAGAGGTGTGCGGAATTCATGCGTAATATTAGAAAAGAACCGCGATTTCATATCATCCAGTTCTTTAAGTTGAAGGGTTTCTTTTTCTTTAAGAATCATTTCTTTTTCCATCAACATTCTGCCTACCCGGAAGCGGATAAAGGTCCAGACCAACCCGGCAATAATAATAGAGTAGCATAAATAAGCAGTCCAGGACGCCCACCAGGGCGCATTGATTTTTAATTTAACACTTTTCACAAAGGAACTCCACTTTCCTGTGGTGTTACTGGCATTTACCAGTAAGGTATAACTGCCTGGAGGTATCTTGGTATAATTTGCCTGCCGCTCTTTACCTGCTACTATCCAATCTTTATCGTAACCTTCAAGTTTATATCTATATAAGAGGTCTTGTGGCTGCGTATATTCCAACCCGGCAAATCCAATACTGAGCGTGTTTTTTTCGTAAGGAAGTACCAGGCGTTGCATGGCATTGAGGGGAACGTTCAGATCGCTGTCCTTGTCAAAGGCAGTCACATTTCTATTGTTGATTTTCAGATTCGTAAATGCTACTACCGGATCGTATTCATCTTCCTTCATCGAAAGCGCGTTGAATTTTATCCATCCTTCCGTACCTCCGAAAACCAGATCACCATTTGGTAAACGAAGATGATGGAAACGGTTGAATTCGTCGCCCGGCAAACCATGCCGGGTAACAAAGACCCTCACGCGTTTCGTTTCGGGCTCAAATTTTGTAATCCCTCTATTGCTACTGAGCCACAGGTTTCCATCCTGATCATCCAGGATTGAATAAATTGTATTATCTGGTAGATTCTCGGGAAATGAAATTACTTCGCATTTCTGAGTTTGTGTATTAAAGGAGATCATCCCCTGGTA
The DNA here is from genome assembly GCF_035489435.1 of Flavitalea sp. Lineage (NCBI taxonomy): Bacteria > Pseudomonadati > Bacteroidota > Chitinophagia > Chitinophagales > Chitinophagaceae > Flavitalea > Flavitalea sp. Next base: position 134,555 of record NZ_DATHKG010000094.1, on the reverse strand, counting down.
GCTACCGATCCAGATTATGTTTTTGCGGGCTGCATCGGCACGAATCCCAAGTAATTGATTTGAGGGCAATGAACCAACCTTGGGTTCTTCCTTGAATTGTTGAATCTTTTTTGTGCTAAGTTCAAGTTTTAGTAGCCCATCATTCTCGGTTGTAATCCAACAATAGCTTTGATCTACATAAATATCCTGTGGCAATAAAAGGGCGCCAAATTGTTTTCTTAATAAGTTATGGTCGATAAGAGATTCCCATTTTGAATTTGAGAAATTATAAGCAAAGATTTTTCCATTAAAACTTATGATTACCGGCGAACCATCCGGCATAATCGAGATGCCCTTAATCCCAATCCCCGTTTCTGTTGGGCTATTGGCCAATGATAAACGTGGAAGTGCAATAACTTTTTTTTGAATGCTATCATAGTAACATACAGATTCCTTCAAAGCAAAATATAAACGCCGGTTATGGTCGTATGTGGTTCTTAAATGATAAGCCGGTGAGGTAAAAATCAAATCGTTGATAGTCCAGTTAAATTGCTTTTGCAGATCAATACCGAATTCCTGCATCAACATATCAGTGGCAAAATCTTTTTTGTAGCGGGATACCTGGAAAAAAGGTGTTTCCAGATCTATCTGGCGTATTCCCTGCGCGTTTGTCCCCATCCATATTACACCAGACCGGTCAACCAGAAATGATTTTACATCTCCAAAAACATGTGCATTTGTATTTCCAACAGGGGTTACACCGGTGGCATCGGAATAAGCGTATATTTTTCCGTAGGTTTCAAGGTATTCAGTTTGTTCTCTTCCGGAGCGAATCCACCTGATTCCCATATAACCCTGGCTGGGAATAACCGATTTTCTGAATTGATTAGTAGTTGGGTTAAAAAAATACAAAGCATTCCTGTCGCCCCACATCAACTCTCCGTTCGCACGTTCATGCAGATCAATAGCGATAGCATCCGATTCTGGGAAGGCACCATAATCCTGTTGATAGGGTATCGGCCAATTCACAAATTTATTCCGATTTTTATCATATTGGCTTATTGCCTGCTGACTTACCACCCAAACCTGCCGCTTTCCTGTTTCTACTATGCCTCTTACGGTATCGCCGGGCAAAGTGGAATTTGCCCGGTTAAAATGAACAATTTTTTTGCGGCCCGGATGGTAGTTGTTAAGTCCATTGCTCCGGATAATTCCCCAGAAAGTACCATCACTATCTACCATCCAGCCCCGGCGTACAAAAACAACACTGGTATCTAAAGGGAGGTTGCCTTTCAGCAGGTGCGTTATTTTTTCAGTTACCGGGTTAAGCATATCAATTTCGCCCGACTCATGTTCTATCCATATACGGTTTTGAGGATCTTTTTTCATCCAGATAATTACATTGGATGAAAGCGATTGTGTGTCATAAGAATGATGCTGAAAGATTTTGTATTGCATACCGTCGAAACGTGCAATGCCATTGCGGGTCCCGATCCAGATAAATGAACTATCATCCTGCACCAGCCCCGATACAAAAGATTGCGGTAAACCGTCACCTGTAGAAATTGTTCTGATAGACTGAGCGAATACAGGAACTGATCCGGGTGAAATAATAATAAATACACTGCAAAGAAGCCGTAGCATGGTAACAAAGGGGCGAATAGATTGGGGACTCGTCATAAGCTCAAACTATATTTTTCTGAATAGCTGTAGCAACCGCCTCTGATACACTGTGCACCTGTAATTTTTGATATACGTTTTTAACATGATTATTTACTGTAAAAATGGAGATATTCAATTCAGCAGCGATCATTTTATGACTTAGTCCTTTCACGAGTTGACCAAGTATGTCCAGTTCCCTTTTTGAAAGATTGTAGGTTTCATCGTTCGGGTTCGTTTTTTTATTTCCGAAATGTTGCAGCACGCGTCGTGCAATGGATGGTGTCATCGGCGCACCACCATTCACCACGTCCCGGATGGCTTCAATCACTTTATCATTGGATGTTTGCTTTAATATGTATCCATGCGCTCCAGCCTGCAGGCACTTAAAAAGATTGTCATCATCTTCAAATATGGTTTGCATAATAATCAGGACCTGGGGATAGTGCCGTTGAAGCAATTTAACTCCTTCTATGCCGTCCACGCCGGGCATATGAATATCCATTAATACAACATCCGGCAATTCGGCGCTGAGGTTTTCCACCAGGTTCGAACAATCTTCGTAATCGCCGATACACAACATATCGACGTGGAAGCTTATCATAAGCTTTAAGGCATTACGTCTTTCTGCGTGATCGTCAAAAACTATAATTTTAATCATACAATTTAATGTGATTAATAAAAGGAAAAGCGATCTTCAAAAGGGGACGGCTTGAAACGGTGATCCGGTTTTGAGAAGAACAATACCGGATGTCGTTGAGGTACAGAAAAAAATATAGTATCGGAAATTACAATAATTGCGCTATTAATCCATAAACCGCCCTGTTTTTTTATAAAAAGCAACAACAGAATAAGTGGAAATATTTATGCAATTCAATTTTACCATCAATACAGACGATGGTTTTTTTTCAGATTTATCAGAATTCGAGATGCACAGTTGTGCCCTTGCCGGGTTCGGAACTGATTGTACATTTTCCGCTTAGCATAACTGCCCTTTGCTGCATATTAGTGAGGCCATTACCACTTTTTTTGATCAGGTTGCCGTCAAACCCTTTGCCATCATCTTTTATTGTAAGTCTCACCGATGAGGGTTGAATGGACAGGATGATCCAAACATTCTGTCCATCCGCATATTTAGCAATATTGTTTATTGCTTCTTTATAAATAAGATAAAAATCTCTTCTTTTTTCCATCGGTAACTGCATTTGATAGAGGGATTCATCAAAATTAAAATGCAGGTTATAACCTTTTGCTTCCAGTAAGTGGACAGCTTGTTCACGCATGCGGTTTATAATGTTTTCGAAGGCGTCATTTTTTGTATTTATATTCCAGATAATATCATTCATGGATTCCATGATCTCGGTAGCATGATCCGTAATTTTTTTCACCAATGGCTCATTATTAAAAGTTTTATTTTCCATTTGCTCATGCATGATCTTTGAATAAATAGCAATAGTACTAATCGAGGATCCTACCTCATCGTGAAGGTCGCGGGCAATCCGGTTACGTAAACTATCAAGCATTATTAACTGGTGAATCCGATACCTGTACAACGCATAAGCCAGGACAATACTTCCGGCAATAACAAGGATCTTGAACCACCAGGATTTCCACCATGGCGCATTAATAGAAATATTCAATTCCGTGGTCTGGCTCATCCAATTGGTCTCATCAAAAGTCGCCTGCACCCTAAAATTATATTCACCAGCATCCAGATTAGTATAGGTTGCTTCATTAATCGCTCCAGAATAAATCCAGTCTTCATCAAATCCTTCCATCATATACCGGTACCTGATATTGTTGTGCCTCCGGTAGTCCATGGCGGCAAACCTGAAAGTTATTACGTTTTGCTCATGCCGGAGTTCCAGGGTTTCGGTAATGCCAATATCTTTTGTAAGGGGTGATCCCTTAACCCCTGTTCTTACCGGCCTGTTGAATAGCCGGAGTTCGGTGATCGCAACGGCCGGCGATTCAAGCGGAGCCATAGAACCTGGGTCGAAATAGTTGATGCCATTCAGTCCGCCATAAACGAGATGGCCTTGTGTTGTTCTCGTACTCGCATAGCGGTTAAATTCATTGTCCTGTAACCCGTCATTAACGTCAAATTTTCTAAAAGAACCGTGTTTGACATTAAACACTGATATTCCTTTATTGGTGCTGAGCCAAAGATTATATGCATAGTCTGTCTCGATTCCATATACTACATTATTGGAAAGTCCGTCTTTTGTTGTAAAATGTTTGAATGTTCCCGTCGATTTATCAAGCCTGTTCAAACCGCCGCCTTTAGTACCAACCCATAAAAACCTGGACGGATTTTCCTGGTCCTGGCAAAACGAAAGAATATGGTTATTGCTTACAGAAGTAGAATCAGACTGCCGGAAAAAAAATGGCGGCTTCATTTCACTGGCTTCTGTGTCAAAGCAGAATAAACCGTTCGTCGTTCCAATCCAGATCAATCCATCATCATCAAAAATACATTGAAGAAAATCATAATCATAAGAGCTTTGCTGTATCGGATATTCATACCGGAAGAATTGCCCTGATTTAATATTATAACGTACTACAAACTTTTTATAACCCATCCAGACATTCTCTTTTCTGTCAGCATAAACCGGAAATGGCAAAGCAACCAAATCTTTGAAGGGTATATTAATAGTTTGTATTGTTTTAGTAACCGGGTTAAAATTGATAATAGCGCCAGTTGTTCCACACCAGAAGTTTCCGGCTGTATCCACTCCAAATGATTGAATAGATTTTCCTGACAGCATTTCATGTCTGCGTAGCTTATTGGCAAAACCGGTATCTACTAAAGCCGGGACTTTACTGAGATCAATGGAGATAAAGTCATTGGTTATAATTTTCCCTGGAGCATACTCTTTGATCTGGTAAATATTTTTGCCTGGTAGGATGTGGTGAAACCGATCAACTTCCGAATCAAATCTTAAAAGTCCATACCCGCCGGAACCCAGCCAGACAATGCCGGTTTTATCTGTAAAATAAACTGTTGGTGCGTTTAGTACTTTTTGTTGTAAAGGATCTGCCGGGAATACAGTTCTTTTCTCACCAGAATTTAGATCCAACTGTGTGATGTTGTTCTGATCTGACACCCACAATGTATTTTTATGGTCAATCGTCCATCGGATGTCCCCCCCCGGAGTGCGATGGAGATATTGAGGATAACTGAAATTATAATCAGGGAATTTAATAATGTTTGTGTTGTTAAGCAACAAACAGTGATTCAAAGTATCTTCTAACAATTCGGGTATAAACGTTTCACTGCCCGGATAGAAATGGAATCTTTCGATAAGCTTATAACCACTTCCTGATGAATATGGCAGAAGTTCAAGTATACTTTTATGCGTGGTAATAAAAATCCTGTTACGGCTGTCGATGAAAATGGCTTCTGCCCCCTCTGTCGGTTTTTGGGAGATGCTGTCAAGTTGGATTGATGTAAAATTATATTTTTTCCGGGCAGGTGTATTATGATCTGTTATCTCCAGCCGGTCGATCCCTTTATTCGTGCGTATCCAAAGGATACCTGCCTTATCTTCTTTTATGCCCAGCACCGTATTAGACCTGATACTGCCAGTACCAATGTTGCGGAAATGAATAAATTCATTTTTAATCTTATCAAACAGGTCAAGCCCATTATTTCTTGTGCCTATCCATATTCTATCCTTTGAATCCTGAAAAACACAGGTCAGATCGTCACTGCCTATGGATGCAGTATCCTGTATATCGTGATGATATATCGTAAAGGAATATCCATCATATTTATTCAGCCCATCACCAGTGCTAAACCACATAAACCCTTCCTTGTCCTGGGCTATTCCACTAATGTATCCCTGCGAAAGTCCCTGGTTGATATTAAGCGATTCAAAACGCAGGGGTACAATCTGAGCAGACAAGTTTACCATTATCAGCATTGCCGGGAACAATGCGATAGTCGTTCGCCATTCGAAGCTTTCATGATTATGGTTGGAAAAGAGCATAGGGTGTGGAACTAAATATATCGGAATACGGACCACCCTTGCCTAAGAAGTTATTAAGATTTCAACCTGTCTTGTGGAAAACCGAAGCAAACTCAATTACTTCAGACCAGGCAATGCAGCCAATTCTTTCGAAGCTGTCGTACTAACTGTTCGGCATTATTTCATATTTTCATCATCATCTATTTTTTGAATACGATATTTGTTCGCCGGATATTACCGGTTTAACACACAAACATTGTTTTGGAAGGATTATTTACGACTTTACTTGACTTAGCCGGAACCTTTGCATTTGCAATAAGTGGTATAAGGTTGGCATCCCGTAAACAGATCGACTGGTTTGGAGCCTATATAATCGGCTTAGTGACTGCGATTGGTGGCGGTACAGCAAGAGACCTGTTACTTGATGTAACTCCATTCTGGATGTTGGATAGCAAATATTTTATTACTACCGGAGTCGCGCTGCTCGCCACTTTGCTGTTTAAAGAAAAAATATTGAAATGGGAGAATACTCTATTCCTGTTTGATGCCATAGGGCTTGGACTATTTACCATAGTCGGAATAACTAAAAGCATTGAAGCGGGTTTGTCACCCTGGGTCTGTATTGTTATGGGCACTATTACCGGATCGCTGGGAGGTGTCGTCAGGGATGTGCTATTGAATGAAGTACCATTGTTGCTGCGAAAAGATATTTATGCGCTTGCCTGTGTGGCCGGTGGCCTTATTTATTTTTTATGTATTTATTTCAGCCTTTCTAGCAATTTAACAGAATTGATTGCAGCTTCAATCATAATATTAGTGCGGGTAATTGCCTTAAAGTTTCATATACATTTACCGGTATTAAATACGACAAAAAATCACCCTGGTGAACATGCTGACAAAACTGAATGAATTCAACAATTAAATAATCCAAGCATGGCATTTGCTCTCACCTCGTCTTCCACTTTTTCCATTCTCTCACAAAGACTGATCATTTCCTGATAGTTCAAAATCATCTGGAAAGAATACATCGATGCTAAATCCAGGTGAATGTTTTTTTGATTGTGATCAACAGCGGTTGTCGACTGTCTTATTTCATTTAAATATTTGACAAATGCCCCCAGCCGGTTAACAGGAATACGTACCAAAGATGTTCCAAATGCAATTTCGATGTGATTACATTCGTGACACTGGGTGGCATACCCATATTCATCATGAAGCAGTACTTTAAAATCACACATAGAGTTTCTTAATATCTGTTGAATATCGATAAAACTACCAATTTAAATGAGGAATAAGGATCGAAAAAAGGAAATCAAATTGCAAAAACGGGAGAAAATAAGAGGCCCACTGCCCTGCCCGTTTTACCGTTTCTTCTTATCCAAACTGATTGAGCAGCACAGTAAGGACTGAAAACTTTATTATCTTAAACCTGACATGCCACGAATATCCCAACTTGTCATTGCCTTATTGATAGTCCTGACCTTCGCTAAATGTGCAAGGGAATATAGTAATGAAGGTGGCGGTGCAATACCAACAACAATCGACACATCCGGCAACTCTTCAGCTTTGGTAAAAAGTGCCTGGGAGTTCAAACAAGGTTCATTGAAATATGAAGGTCCGGTTGATACTGCGTTTCTTTCACAGGAAGATAATATTTCCATTTTAACCATTAAGGGAATATCAAAAAACGGAACTGAAAACATTTCTATAACCATCCGGGCAAGTATAAAAATAGAAAAAGGAAAAACTTATAATACTTCAAGAGAAGAGGCAAAGTTTCTGTACACGGCCAGCGACACTATATACTCAGCCATCCCGTATTTGGGTGGAGATATATACGTGACCATCACTGCATTTGAAGACAATAAGGTAATGGGTACATTTAAAGGACTGGTTTTAAAAAAAGATGGTCGTTCTTACGAGGTTACCGAGGGCTGGTTCTCGTCGCCGCTAAAACGAATCCCTTCCACGGAGAATAAAGGATATATCATGCTTTGGGCTGAACAAAGCTGTAATGGGCCGATAGAAGTCAAAATAAATAACCAGCCGGGGATGATTACTAAGTTTCCTTTCGTTAGGCCAGGTTGCGGCGATGAAGGCTGTGTTACATATACCTCGGGCCCCGGAATATATGATTGGGTTGCCTATTGCGGGAAAGACTCTGTTTTTGGAAAAGCGGAATTAAAAGCCGGCGGTTGTACCAAAGTGCTGGTCAGCTTTCCGATCAGACCTGCAACCGAAACCACGACTGAACCTGCTAAACTATGTAAGCTGAATCAGATCACATATAAAGGGGAATTGTTTCCCATCATGTCAAATGCTATAAATACCTCCTGGTCAGGTGTTGATGCTGTGGCACTTGGTTATACTGTAAAGTTGCCCGGATGGATTCTGTACCTGACTTATTCAATTCAACGAGAAGCACAAAAGATTCTGATCATACATCCATCAGGCGGTTTGATAAACGAATTTATTACAGATGCCAGGGGCAGAATTGTTGCCTACAACGGTAACACAACACCGGAAATTCTGGACGCTGCATCGCCGGAGTACGTCACTTATGAGTACGACAATAACAACAATCTTACAAAAAGAACCTATTACAAAGACACAGATCGCCGGCCGATAAACGAAACAATCTTTACCTGGCTAAACGGCAATATTATAAAAATAACCCAGACCAGTTTAATTACGGGTCAATCACTTGACTATCATTACGAGTACTTCACTGATAAGCCTGTTAAAGCAATGCCGTTTTTTTATGTAGAAGCGCAGGAAATCCTAATGTACCAGTCTGTACTCAACTTTGGCAACCCTGTTAAAAACTTACCAAAAAAAATGAAGATATATATTTCGCCGACGAATATTTATAATTATAGCTTTTATGGCTATGTTATAGATGACAACGATTATGTTCAGTCTATGCGCCTGGCGATAGATGGTTATAACAGCGGTATCAATTTCAGTTTTCGTTACACTTGCTTCTGATCACTAATCTTTCAACAGGTAACAAGCAGTAAACAACGAAATGTCAGTAATGCTTTATTCCTCTGCCAATTCATAATAAATTGCTTTGTATTTGCGGCCATCCAAAATGATCGAACCTTTATTCAGTGGTATTTTTTCACCGGTTCTGTTACCGCTATGATCCAATATGTAAACCTGCAAATTCTTCCTTTTTTTAAGCGTTAATTCCAATACAACAGGCTCCAAAAGTATTGGGGCTGTCCCTAATTCAAGCAATTCATCTTTTTTATCATTGTATTGCATGCCCGTATTTCTTGCTCTTGCAATCGTGGTAACAATGATACTTTTTGAGGATGCAATATCTTTGTCCTTCAAATTGCTGTGTAACAGAATAATAGCAAACTCATTCGGGGTTTTTAAGGTGAAATCATCAAAATCCAGTTTTTTTCCACTGCTAAAACCCACCATGCCCTGAGTTCCATTTGTATTAATCGTGAAATATCCTTTAGGAGTCCGGAACCATTCCAACTGACCTGTGGTTGAAGTTATGGATGCAGCTTCAGGCGATTCAACGGGCATAGAATTTTTAGTTTCGCCCTCACCAAACGATATTACGACCCTGCCTTTGACAAGTGAGGCTAAGGGAACAGAAGACTGAAAGTTTTTGACATCAGACTCCTGCGCCACTTTTTCAAAAAATGGAAGACGACCTTCTTTCAGTTGTTCCTGTTTTATGTTTCTTTCAGCGACTATTGCAGCGGACTTTACATCATGTCTGTATATCATTGCCGCTAACGCCGGGTATAATGCCAGCTGTGTCGGAGAAGTAACATTATACACTCCATGCCCGCTTTGCACCGTCGGAGTAAAATGATCATAATCCATTGCAAATGCAAATGAGCCGTCCCAATCCTGCAAGCCAAGTCCATAAGCGGCAATGCCTGCCAGCAACTTCCAATGATTAATCCCTTGTAACCGGTTGCACGAATGGCATCAATAAACTTTTGATAAAATGCCTGCTGTTGTTCATATAAGAACATTGCCTTGTCAAGAACATGCTGTGGCAGTTTTTCATGGCTGGTCCAGGCTTTCTCCGACTCGTATGAAAAGAACCCATGGTTAGGTTGAGGGAACACATTCTTTTTTTCCAGCGTTTGATCTTCGGGTAGATTACTTCTGCCCCAGGCTTCTACCAGAGCGCTTTCCGTTTTATATTTTTTTGCCAGGTAATTGGAAAATTTAGTACAGAGTAGTTTGCTGTAAGTAGGTGCCTGCTTTAGTGATTCCATGATCGCACCCCAAAAAATATTGTCTTCATTCTGAAGTTCAACAAAGGCCAGTGCAGGATCATCTGCGTAACGCAGACCGGTATTCGGATTCTTATGATTGAGCATATTAACTGTAAGCTCAATATTCAATTCCTGCAAATCTTCCGCAAAATTCACCAGGGCAGCAGTAGTCCCGTTTAAATGCGACCATGGAAATTTTGTATCTGCTATTTCCTTGTAAGCAAGTAAGCGGCTGCTATCACCGGGTAACACCCGGTGACCATAGATATGGGACCAACCTGTATATATGCCCTGTTGTTTAAAACGCGCGCATAAATAATCGAAGTTGATCCATTTTTCATCTGTTAACTGCGTGGAGTGAACACCATCTGTAGCTTCCCAGGTGAACTTATGAAAACGTATGGCGTTGATGCCATATGCAGCAATAAAATCTACCCACTTATCCGCTTCATCGTGGGCAAGGAAAGGACGGTTACCCGCAATGTTGACTCCCCAGAATTTAATTTGCTGTCCATCATCAAAGTAAAGGTTACTCCCTTTCATTTTTACAAAGCCGCTTTTGCCTGCAGGTGCGTCCAGCCATCCACGCATATTTATACGCGAACGGGAATAATCCGCATTTGGTTGAAACCTGAACCAGTCATTAGTGTTTTGTGCTGACAGGTTATAAACACAAAAAAGATAAATACTCATTAAACAGCCAAGCCTTTTTACCATACAGTTGTCATTTCAAATTATCTATAAAAAGCTTATAAGATATGCTGTCTACAACTATAACGCAAAAAGAAAAACCCCCTGAATATTCAAGGGGACACTTGCTGCTTACAAATGAAAAAAATCAATATCCTGGATTTTGCGGAACATTCGGATTCACATCCGTCTCGCTGCTCGGAATTGGAAAATTTAAATGGCGTGGCAACTGGAAGGATACGGTTGATAAATTAGAACTGAAGAAGGCATTATTCAGGCTGATAATCCCCTGCATTTGCCACCTGCGCAGGTCAAACCATCTTTGGCCTTCTCCTGCAAGTTCTCTCAATCTTTCATCCATTATCCATTGCATGATTGTTCCCCTGTTCGTTTCTGCTGTGGAAAAATTCGCTGGCTCGGCGCCCGCGCCCCTTGCTCTTGTTCTAACCTGGTTTATAAAGCCAATGGCATCTAGAGTAGATCCCCCTGATTGTAAAACAGCCTCTGCTTTTAATAACAAGACATCAGCAAATCTGAGGATTCTATAGTTATTGATTGATGAAACTCCTGATTGGTTTAATTTATCAATAGAAACATATTTTCTGATGGTTCTGTTCGCGGGGTTTAAAGTACTGTCCCGGCGAGGGTCACTTGCATTAAAGGCATTCAGCAACTTGGTGGTACCAAAAAAACGGGATTGCCCCTGTTGGCCGGTTCCGTTATTTGAATAAAACCCCCAATAGAAAGACAGGGAACCAATTGCATTATCAAAGTCGTTGTCCAGCCAAACGTTGTCGCCTCCGAATGCCTGTCCTGACTGAAACTCGAACAGCGATTCAGCATTATTTTCTGTCAGGTATGAAAAGTTTTCGCTGAAATTTGGAATTAGTGTAGCCCCCGTGATTTTATTGAAAGCGGTGATTGCCGCCGTATAGTCGGCTGGGGTTTTTGCAGCAGAAGCCCTGAATACAAGAGCCTTGCCAAGCATCCCATTCGCTGAAGCCGATGTAACACGGCCCTTGTTGGCTGCATCCCAGGTGGCGGGCAGTAAATTGGCAGCTTCAGTCAGATCTGCAATAGCCTGGTCGAGCAATTGAGTGCCGGTAGTTCCGGGCGGCAAAAACTGATCAGGAGTTGCCTGTCTTCCGGTTACCAATGGTGATGTACCGAAGAGATTCCATAGATTGTAATATGCATAACCCCTTAAAAAAAGTACCTCACCTTTATGAGAATTTTTCAAACCACTTGTCGTGTAAACATCACCTTGTTCCTCGTCAATTTTCTGATTAACCAGGTTTGCCCTGTTAATCATCTGGTAATGCCGTGAATATAAATAGCCTAATCTTCCACTGCTTGGCTGCATACTGAATATTTCAAATTCTTCTCCCCCCTGGTTTGTAGTAAGATCGTCGCCAGGTAAAAGAAAAACAGTTACCGAAGTATTGCCCGGACCTCCATTGTACCAAAAGAAATCAGTCAATTTACTATACACACCTAAAACGGCTTTATTGAACTCGCTTTCACTGCTGAAATAGGACTGCTCTGTTGGTCCGTGCGGCAAGAGATCAAGCTTCGATTTATCGCAACCATTGAAAATAGTACCGGCGGCAAGAACCGCAAATACCAGCGATAGTTTTAATATTGATTTTGTCATTTCGGAATGAGTTAATTGAATTAGAAAGTTGCATTTAACCCAAGCAAAAATTGCCTGGTGGTTGGGGTATTGAAATCAGTTTCCGGATCTAAGCCTGTCCAATTTGTAACGGTGAACAAGTTTACCCCTGTTACAAAAATTCTGAAGTTTTGAATAAAGCCACTTTTAGTTAGCAGGGTTTTGGGCAGGCTATAACCTAGTTGCACATTTCTCAATCTCAGGTATCCCGCGTCTTCAACAAACCGGTCTGAAAAGCGACCTGGATTTGATGGGTTATTATACACTGCCCTTGGCATCGTTGTGGAAGCATTTGTCGGGGTCCAGCGCTCTAATGCTGTGATTGATTGATTTGCGAGTCCACCCAATCCTTCAAGTCCGGCCCTGGTGGAATTATACTTCTGTACATCGCCTACGCCCTGGAAAAAAACATTTATATCGAAACCTTTGAAATTTGCACCAAAATTAAATCCATAAAAGAAGCCAGGTATTGTTTTGCCAAGGTAGCTACGGTCGTTTGAATTGATAAGACTATCGCGTGTTTTACTATATCTTTCCTTGGGTGCGACGGGATTACCATAAACATCCTGGAAATACATATCACCCGGTTTGTATTGGTAGCCTGCTGTGGGGTTTGTCAGACTCTGATTTATACTTGCATCTGCATATTTTTGTCTCCAGGCATCAATCTCACCCTGGTTCTGAAAAATGCCACCCACTTTATAACCCCATAAATAAAACATGGAATAGCCTTCTTCAACCCTGTCTCCTTCCCCGTTTATCGGTGTACCACCGTTCAAGGATATAACCCGGTTTTTAACCGTAGTCAGATTGCCGCTGAAGTTGAAATCTACAGGACCGATTTTGGCGTTGTAGCCAACCTGGAACTCCACACCGCTGTTTTTTACTGTAGCAACATTTAAATCTGCATTATTTTGAATGCCGGTATTTGGTGGAAGTGCCACGCTTTGTATGATATCGAAAGTGGTTTTATCATAATATTCAGCGGTAAACGATACACGGTTATTAAACAACTGTGCATCTAAACCAATGTTAAAGGTTTTCAATTTTTCCCAGGTTAATGTGGTGTTGGCAAAGTCTGGAAGTCTTGTTGCCTGAACCTGAGAACCTACACCGTTACCATTTCCGGAGCCAAGAGGATAATCAGCAGTCAGCGATACCCCGGAAATATATTTATAAAATCCAGCTGAATTTACATTCCCTAATCTACCCCATCCCCCTCTTAGTTTCAGGTCATTTATAATATCAATTTTTGGAAAGAACTTTTCCGAACTGATACGCCATGCTGCAGCAAAAGATGGGAAATTATCCCACTTGTAACCCGGCGCTAATCTTGACGACCCGTCCCGTCTTAACGTAACATCCAGGTAGTACTTGTCGCTATATTTGTAACTTAACCTTCCCATATAACCCAACAGTGCATCTTCCTGCAGGATTGATGCGAATCCGTTAGTATATGGCGGTTGATTAGTTATACCTCTTAATTGGGGATCGGTGAAATTAACCCGTCCGCTTAAATCACTTACATCCCAACGGGCATACTGTTGACTCGCGCTTAATACAACATCAATGCTGTGTTCTTTGAAGAAGGTTTTGCTATAGTTCAGGGTTAGCTCCTTATTTATGTTTTGAGTGGTTCCCCTTCTTTCTCCATAGGTTCCCTTTGCTTCCCCGTTTTGACTTGCGTATGGGTTGCCTGGTGTTTGAGAGAAGCGCCAGCCTTCCAACAGATCTGACCAGCTCTTCCTGAGATTCATATACCAGTCTGCACCAAATGTGCCCCTTAATCTTAAACCTGGTATTGGTTCAATTTGAACATATGCACTGCCTAATGCACGCTTAAGATCATAGTTGTTGTCATTGTATCTCTGGAATGCAAAAACATTAAACCGGGTTTGATCTCCCCAGAGTTTCCGGGGATCGCCTGGCGCAAAATTAAACGGCGCCCCGGCATCCAGCTTTGTTGGATCATATGCGGAATTTGGAACAAATGAGCCTGCACTTGCAGGCGCAAATCCTGTATGATCGTTAACATCATATATAGGCTGAAATGGAATGGAAGAAGCCATGGTTGCAAGGTCTGACTGTGTATTTACCTTGGCACTCTCCTGGATTAACCTGATAGTTAAACCCGTCGATATAACTCTTGATACCCTCGATTCAATATTTGCTGCAACAGAATACCGCTTTAAATCGTTTGACTTTAACGGGCTTTCCTGGTCCGAATAACCAAACGAAACAAAGTAAGTAGTAGATTCACTGCCACCAGTGACCCTGACACTGTGATCCTGGATCATTGCATCTTTGTTTAATAATTCTTTTTGCCAGTCGTATGTTGGATTATTACCGCCATATAAAGGGTTGGTTACATCATAGCGGGGTCCGAACTTCTGTTCAAAACTCGTATTCGCATCAGGATTAGCAAGGTACATTTCCTTTGCCAGGACATAATAATCCTGTGTATTCAGAACATCATAGGTTTTAGGAATATTTTGAATTCCAAAAGTTGATGCAAGTTCCACTTTGGGTCTTCCGGCTTTTCCTTTTTTTGTTGTAATGATGATAACCCCGTTTGATGCTCTTACACCATAAATCGCAGCCGCAGAAGCATCTTTTAAAACTGATACAGATTCTATATCCTGTGGATTGATCATCGAGAAAATATTTATCGGGGATCGGATATCTCCTGTTGCTCCAGTTGAAACACCCGAGCCGCCTTCGTAAATCGGCACACCATCTATTACATACAATGGTTCTGCATTACCAAAAGTGTTCACCCCCCTTATCCTGACAGTAGCTCTGGACTGGGGATCGCCACCTTGTGAACTAACAAAAACACCGGAAGCCCGGCCCTGTAATGCAAGTTCCGGGGAGATAGCGGTGCTCTTCTCAATCTCTTTTGAACCAATCTGCGATACAGCACCTGTTACATCTTTACGTTGCCGCTGACCATAACCAATCACAACAACTTCATTTAACCGGGCATTACTACTTGTTAATGCAACAGTGTTCAGTACAGTTCCGCTGCCAACAGTTAGTTCATAAGGCAAATAATTAACTGCACTGATCACAAGCACTTCACCTTCTGCAGCAGCTATACGAAATTCGCCATTTGCGTTCGTAACGGTGCCACGTGTTGTTCCCTTAACTACTACGCTGATATTTGCTAAACCCTGGTTTGAAGTACTGTCAGTAACTCTTCCGCTTACGGTTTGTTGCGCAAAACAAAAAGTGCTGATTGCAATACCAATAAAAAGGAGCAGAAGTTTACGATGAAAAAGTTGTGAAACACTTTTAGTGCAGCGCATATGCAAGTCGTTTTGATTTCAATAAATAGTTCGAAACGAAGATTGTTGTCATAAGGTTTATATTAAACCACTATGAACTTGATATCACCAAATTAGAAGCAATTAAGTAGCATTCTATACTGCACTATGCTGTTAAAGCATGGAGGGTTGCAGCACAGCAAAATCTAAGCTTAGACTTTTCTTGTATTCATTCTTTTGTGTAGTTCTGACACTTGCAACCTAAACAGTAACAGCGGGTATGTTCTCTTTAGATCCTATTCATAGGTAACTGAAACAAGAGTACCTGATTGTTTCCAGCCTTCAATTTTTATATAGCTGCTTTCATGCAATTTTTCAATTGTTGATTTGGTGGTTTCTCCGTTTAGCCAGGCTTTTACATTTTTGCTTTTTACAGGCAGAAGAATACGGATTATTGCTTCCCGCATGTTTCCTTCAATCATCAATTCAATCTTTTTTTTTACAGGATCATGCAGGTATTGATAGCCAACCCGGGCTCCTGTTGGACCGTAGGCCACGGATACATCAGCTTTGTTTTTGCCTGCAGCCAGCCACCTTGGAGAAATCTCAACTTTTTCAAATTGTGCGCTTTTATCTACTACTCCGGCGAGTCCTTCGATCAAAGCGCTATACACAGCCGCCTGTCCCCAGTTATCGGGAATACCCTCATCTACTTTTCCTTCGGGAGTATAAGAGACAGGTAAATCACCATTATGCTTTTTTATAAGTTCCATTAACCTTTGCATTATATCAACTCCATATGCTTCATAACCATTTTGAAAGGCTGCTTTCGCCAGTTCACCGGCTACTATAGTCGTTACACCGCCATTCATATACGAACCTGGTTTGTAATCAGCAAAATGGGGTTGAACGGCAGGATAAATTCCATACCATTCTGCAAATGAGTTTTTTTTGTTACTCTCTTTTAGCTCCTTATAAGTTTTGATAATCGATTGTGCCATTTTGCTATCGGGTAACCCACGGTTTATATCATAAGGATTCGAAAGGCTCAGAGTGTTTTTCTGATCCATTTTCAGATAAGCAGGTTGTGGGTCATCTTCAATAAAATGTGCATAGTACTTTCCATTCCAGCATAAATCATTTGTTCTTTTCCGGATACCAGTTGCTGCCTCTTCCCATTTTCTTCCTGATGCTTCATCACCGGTAACACGAGATAGAGTTGCGAGTTGATTAGAGGCAGCATAAATACCACTGTTATCTCCATGCATAATACCCATAGGGGTGTTTTCATCAATGTTGAAAATCCCTTTTTGAATATTTCCACCATTGCGCTTATACTCTTCTCTGCTGGTTGGCAACTGCATGAAATCCCAGGTATCGAGGGTATAACCGCGTTTAACCAATTGATGCTTTGTGGACCATCTTAAAGGGTCAGTCATTGAATAATTCATACCCTTTACCAGGTTTGTCAACCATTGTTTTACAAAGGCAGTATCTCCTGTTGATTGCCATACGGCATAAACACCTTCTACCAACAGATACTCAAGATCAGCTTCCACCGGCAGGCGATGCATTTGAATCGAGTCTTCCGGTATCACCTTCCAGTAACGCTGATCAAAAAGTTTCATGCGATCATTGATGCCGCCCGAGTTTATCGGGTAATAGTAATCGAAATAAATTCCTTCACTTGTTTGATTTTGCAGGTAGAATTCGATAAAAGAAGTCATGTCGGGATGCATATATTTCATCGCCTTCATCACATGAACATGATCCCTTATCCATGGCACAAAAACATTACGGTCCTTTCCTCCCAGCATCTTCACACTTTTTTCCCTGGCTTTCATTAACATTCCTTCCAACTGTTTTAACATTGTTCCGTATTCACCGGTTTCTTTGCTGAAGGCCGTACTCGCCTGGCGGGTTTGCTGGGCATAATTGATGGTGCTTACCAGGCAAGCAAAAAGTATAACAACGATTTGCTTAATATACTGACCGAAGTTTCTGTAATACATAAATTGGATATTTTATTTGCAATCGTGTATGCGGGCTTTGCATTAATCCTGTTATATATTTATTTTTTGGGCTGTTTCAGATTATGTAATCGGATAGATAGCGGCTGAAGTGAAGGCAAATCATCAGAGGGCTTATCCAGGTAAAAATATGCAGTTGAACAAAGATCATCTGTGCGATAAAAAAGTGCGAACTCTTCTGTTACAATCGGGTCGTCTAAGGCAATGCCTGTTTTGTATAAATGCCTGATGTTACCGCGTGCATCATCTCCGGAAGTTGGTATCATCGGCGCTCCTCTTTTTTGCGCGGCCAGCACATCCTTCCGAAAGGTAGAACCCATCTGTGGGAGCGTCATCCTACAGTCATTCTCAAAATAAATAGGGTCTGGAATATGATATCGGTAAAAAGTCCACTGCAGGTTCGGTTCATCTGCTACGAGACACCCGGTATAATCGGTAACAAAAACAGCCTGCGACCATGCGTTGCCGATATAGTCTTCGGTTCCTGTTCCCACCAGGGTTGGAAAATCTTTATCACCGTCCAGGTACAATTTCACTTCACCTTCTCCCCACCAGATGTTGCCATAAGCCGGGTTGGCATTTATTCCGACATCCACACCCAGCAATCTTCCCCTGCCATTTACTTTCGGCAACAATTCAAAGTCCCGTGCTAAAACGGTGGCTGTATCCCTGTGCCAGTATGCATGAAAGTAAAGATTGTCCGGGTTCCATTTTTTAGTGAGCTGGTAGTCTACATCAAAAAACACAGCACTCAGCCTCTGGGATGTTTCATTCGTGATTTGAATACGTGCGCCCGTTTTAAAAGGCATAGGAATAAAACAGTTAAACGACCTTCCTTCAGGACTTGCAAAAAGCGCATTGCTAAAGGAAGTCATACGGCCCATACTCATTCCAAAGAAATCGCCCAGCGGAGCCGATACTGCTGGTTTTGTTTCACCATCCCAGAACATCTCCAGCTTTAAAGAGCGGAGCATATTTCGTGAACGATCATTTATAGTTAACCAGATCCGGTTGATAATTCCCTGGTCCCTGATATCAAGCAAAACCAATGTTTGGCCGGCTTCAATAAAACGAGCGGGCCGTCCCTTAGCCCCATGGTTTTCTTTTCCCCCTGCACCTTTAACTCCATTCAGGTTCTCAGGGCTGCTCCATCTCGGCTTACTGTTTTCATCAAACTGAAAAAGATTTTTTGTACCGGTTTGTGATTTTGTGTGAATGCAAAAAACAATAAAAGCAATAAGCAGGAAATACTGTTTCAGATCCGGCATTCTAAAATTATTTTTCATTAGCTGTATTTTTAGATATCCCTTTTTATGTCGATAACCGGCCTGTCTATCGAGGCAATGCAAATGCAACGTAACTATCGCCTGATCTTGTTTTCATCTTACCACCACCGCAGGCAATAACCACGTATTGCCTGCCATCAACTTCATATATTGAGGGTGTAGCATAAGCCGGTGCAGGCAGTTTCGACTCCCATAACAATTTTCCATTGGTTTTATTGAACGCCCTGAACATACCATCTTTTGTAGCAGCAATAAAAATGAGCCCGCCTGCTGTTATCACAGAAGCTCCATAACTTTCAGAGCCGGTTTGTTCCTGCGCGAACGGAAAACCAGGCTCCTGGCCCAATGGCCTTTTCCAGACATAATCACCGGTATTCAGATCAATGGCATTTAACGTACCCCAGGGCGGAGCTATAGCAGGATATCCCTCTTTGGAAACGAATTTGCTGATGCCTGACATCGTATATGGCAGGTTAAAATAGTGATCATTTTTTTTGCTGCTACTGTCCTTAAACAATTTTTTCCCGTTTGTTTTTATATCAAGGATAAAGCTTGCAATGGCATTACGCTGTGCAACATTTAACTGTCCAAATCCTGGCATCATTCTTCTGCCGGTCATTAAAAGTGTATCAAAAGCACCGGCTGTGTATTTAGCCTGGATATGGTCCAGGCCTGGAAAATTTGCAGAGCCTTGCCTGTTTGCTCCATGACAGACCATGCAATTGATTTGATATAATCGTTTACCAGCCTGGCCAACTGTTTCATTGACAGCGTTTGACTTTTTGTTTTCTACAGCTTTAACCACCCATGCCACTTCATTGGCATTGATATAAAGAATTCCCGTTTGAGGATCGTAAGAAGGACCACCCCATTCTGCTCCGCCATCAAGGCCAGGAAACTCCAGCGTACCTTGAAGAGAAGGCGGATTAAACATATGATCGTTTCTTAAGGCAGCCCAACGTTTCTTTACATCCTCGTATGAAGAGTCTGGCAATAAATGGTTAAGATCGTTTTCGGTTATTACCTGCCGCATAAAAGGCAAGGGTTTTACAGGATAGGGTTGAGTTGGTGAAAGCTGTTCTCCAATTAAGTCAGAATTGGTGGGGACCGGTTTTTCAATGATATCATAAACCGGCTTGCCATTTTCCCTTTCAAAAACAAACACGTTGCCGGTTTTAGTAGTAACAGCTACGGCATCAACTTTTTTATCTTCTTTAGATATTGTTACCAAAACTGGTGGCGCCGGCAGATCTCTATCCCATACATCGTGATGAATATATTGAAAGTGCCAGATGTATTTACCTGTTGCGGCATTGAGTGCCAGCACGCTGTTTGCAAATAAATTATTACCCTTTCGCATCCCTCCGTAGAAGTCATAATTAGCAGAGCCGGTGCCCGCAAACACAATCCCCCTTTTACTATCAAGGCTCAGACCTCCCCATGCGTTAGCCCCGCCAATCGCCTTGTAAGCATCACGATCTTCCCAGCTTTCATGTCCCTTTTCGCCGGGTTCGGGTATCGTATGAAACATCCATTTTTGTTTACCGGTACGCAGATCATAAGCACGGATATGACCCGGCGCAGCCTCTGATCCTTCATGCACCCTTGTACCCATTATCAGTAAATCTTTATAAACTATACCAGGTGAGGTAGCCGTAACAAATAATGTTTTCACATCACGTCCCAACCCATTATGCAAATCAATTCTTCCGCTGTCACCGAAAGATTTTACAATTTGTCCTGTCATGGCATTAATGCAATACATATATGACCCGGCTGTATAATAAATGCGTTTATCTTCGTCCCCATCGTTCCAATAGGTAACCCCTCTTGAATTATTATGAATAAAAAATCCGCGTTTATCACCTTCGAGCGTATCAAAAGGATTGAATTTCCATTTCTCTTTTCCTGTGCCGGCTTCAATTGCAAACAACTTCATCTGCGGAGAAGTGCCATATAAGATACCATCTACAATTATCGGATTGCATTGAATTTGCGAGGCATTGGCAGTATCTGCATCACCAGTATGATATTCCCATGCCGGTTTCAGCGATTTTACATTATTAGTATCAATCTGGGCCAGGGATGAATAATGAATGTTCTCATCAGATCCTTTGTATTGTGTCCATGTATTAAATTTTTTGTCTGGCTTACAAGAACATACGAAGATGATTAGCGAAAATAAAAATGCAATCGTTTTTTCCATAAATGCTTAAAGTTGTGTCTTCCACAGATACGTGGGCCAAGATAGAACAGCAGCCAAAGTTAACCGTGCTGTAGTAGCCTGTATGGAGTGGTGAGTGGTTAGTTTGAATTATGAGTTATGAGTGATGAGTGATGGAACAGGAATTATTACAGCTGATGATTGCGGAGTTACAGCCCGGATAGGATAGCTATTGCTTTAATAGTATAGCATAATTTATAGTTACCGGGCCTATTAAGCCAGCATCCAGCAAAGGAGCTTCAGCAAAAGGTTTGCTCCAGGCATTAGGAAGCCTGACAATATTTGATTGTAGTTTTCGGTTAACCCGCGAAAATTTTGCATCGCCAATCAACGCATTATTTGGGGTATTTACTAATTCAATAACCAGGTGATTTTCCCCTGGCCGAATAAAATTTGTTATATCGGTTTGAAAAGGGGTATGCCACAAAAGGCCAAGGTTCTGCCCGTTTAGATACACTTCAGCTATCTCCTTTACTTTTCCGAGTGACAAAAGCATGCGCATGTTCTTCTCCAGTTGTGTGTTTGTGACAGAAAATGTGTGATGATAAGCAACCGTTCCGGAGAAATATTTTATACCATCTTTTGATGACTGGTTTAAGGGAACCAAAGTGTGAAAAGTATCACGGGCAGGCGCATGACCGTTTTGCTGGAAGCGTAATTCCCAGGGTCCATCTAATGTGATAGCTGCGGGAAGATTGATGTCTTGTGTAAAACGCTTGTTAACCCTGGTGCCGGTGACCTGGCCATTCGTTGTAAAGGCGATTCCCTCATTTGTATGCAACAGCCGGATATTGTTGTTAAGAATATTCTCATCAAGCTTTATAAGAGCAGGAGAAAGCGGTGAACTGAAGATAATAAACACAGAGCCATGGTTGGCGAAAGATAATGGAATCTCAATTCCATCGGTCACTTCTTTATAAACCGTTATTGGAGTAATAGTACCTGTTTCAGGGTTCCACAATTCGGGCTTCATTCCTTTCACCCGAAATGTCAGGAATGCCGTTACCGGTTCAGGGTTAATATTACGGATGAAATAGATATGCTGTTTTCCTGCCTGCCTGTGAATAAAATCGAAACTGTTGATATTGCCGGAGGTTTTAAAACTAAGATCAGGAGCAACACCTTTCTGCCGGAGAACTTCTTTCAGCGTTTTGTTCCAGACCAGGATGCCTTTTCCATACTTTTTTTCACCCGCTGCTTTATCCGGGCCCCATAAAGACTTTGTTACATTTTTAACCGTTACATCATTTTGTGATGATCTGTTAAGCCCGTTTGACTTCAAAGGTTCGGGACCAATAACCGTTGCGCCGGCAGCTACAAGTTCCTGCAATTTTTGTGCAACCTGCGCATTCATTGTTAGTTGTTGCGGTAACACAAGCACTTCATAAAACTGGCCATGGGGCAGGTATATCTTGCCATTTCTGACCGTCATTTTATTGATCAAAACATCGGTATTCACTACATCATAATCGTAACCGAAACCCAAAATTGAATCAACTTCTTTCCCTGTCACAAAGTTGGGCGCATCATCTCCATAATAATAAGCAACATCAGCAACAAAATTCCCTTGTTGCAGCAGATAACTGCAACGGGACAGGTACTCATGAAAACCCTTTGACTTTGGCCACCAGCCATTGGTGGTATTGATCAATGATCCGAAATTATATACCCAACCAGGGTTTCCTGATTCCGGCGGGGTATGCGGAAAAGTGTGATAAACAAATCTGTTCAATCCTTCACACATAGCTCTGTCAGCTAGTGGCTTTAGTTCATCAGGACCTTCCTGCCAAAGCCAAACCGATGTAAAAGATTCTGCTTCTACAAATTTCCTGTTATAAATATGAGAGGCGCTTGCAATGCCTTTTACTATTTGTAATAGTTCAAGTTGAGGATGTTTGTTCCAGAACTCACCACGTGGTATTGTTAATGCCCCTAATGCTTTCAGGTCTTCAAAAGGTACGTTATGTATGGGCTGACCCGGGCCACCCGCTTCCGCCACAAACCCGAGACCTTTCTCTTCGCATAGTTCTTTACCCAGGACATAATGATTTTCGATGATAAGATCAGAAAGCGTTTTTCGGAAATCAAATAAAAAACGGCTGGTCGTATCCTGGGACAATCTGAAACCATCCAGCAAGGGAAGATATTTGAGCAGGCTATAACCTTTTCTTTTTTGAAACTCCTCAGCCATCATCGGGGTCCAGACAGCAGAGTTCACTTCATAACTGTCAGCATACAAATATTTCAGGGACCTGTTTTTAAGGGAACCCGTCACAGGCAATAGCCGATCGAAGATATACTTCATATTAGCCCGCTGTGCATCGGCACTAAAATGGTCGAGCATTAAACCTTTTGAATTTGTGGATGGAATTGCCAGGGGTTGGCCGGTTGGTGCGCATACATAACGAACAATCCTCCATTTTCCGGAAGGAACCTGCCAGGTCAGTTTTCCATCAACATTGAAACCTTCAAGTGCAATCACCTCATTCAAAGAACCTAAAGCAGAGTCGGAATTAATGGGATGAGCAATTAAGGCCACTTCTTTGAAATAGGTTGGTAATCCGCTTTTCGGGTCAACAGATAAAAGGTTTTTCTGATTATGATATGTTGCGGGAATAACCGGAAATGAGATGGCTGATGAAAAATTTATCGGACCGTTTACGATGGTGTCTTTTCTAAATAGTCCCATGGCTCCGTGTTCAGGCTTTATCCATGAACCGCCGGCATTCCAACTGCTTGAAAAAGTAAGACCAAGTTCCAGGCCGATCCGGTCAGCTTCAAGTATTGTAAAAGCGATCGCCTGAACCGATTCATCGCTTAGAAAAGCAGGTCCCGCAGGAACAACATTGTTGGGATCAATATTGGTTCCGATATCCCAGATATCAAAGCCGCCCATTCCCTTACGTTTTGCCTCCTCCATTTCATAAGTGATCTGGGATAAACTTACATTTCCATTCACCCAGGGCCATAAAGCTTTTGGCCTTGCATTTATAGGCGGATCCTTAAATCCCTGTTGTAAAATGGTAACTCCTGTACTCTGAGCGTTAATTTTTTGAACTTCACCCAAAATAACCAGCAAAAGAAAAACGACTATTTTCATATGGAACTTCATTGCGTAAAAAGAAAACAAACACCTTATCCAATTGTGCTGTAGTATACTGTGAAAAGACTTACTGTCCAAAATTGAAAAATCTTCGCCGGTAATTAAATCTTATTAAATTTGCACAAACAATTGCGCAAACCTGAAAAATATAATTACAATAGCTGATGTCTCAAAAGCATCAAATGTATCAAACACTACTGTTTCAAGGGTACTTAACGGTTTATCTAAAAAATACCGCATTTCAGCAGAGACAGAAGACCAGGTGATCAAGGCAGCCCAAAAACTAAACTATCGCCCAAATTTAGCCGCGGTTAACTTACGCCTGAAAAAAACAAATTCAATAGGTTTGCTTATTCCCAGCCTGGCCAATCCATTTTTTGGATATGTTGCGAGCCACATTACTTCAGAGCTTCACAAAAAAGGTTATTCAGTAATTATTTCCGACTGTGGTGAGGACGACAGGATTGAGTCGGAAATGCTAAACCAGCTTGCCGACAGGAGGATAGATGGATTGCTGATCAGCCCCGCTTCCCGCAAACCGGCTTTGTTCGAAAGTTTCCATCGCACAGGATTACCAATCGTTTTTTTTGACCGGTATTTTGAGGATTCCTTTATTCCATATGTATCATCTCACAATTACCAGGGTGCTTATGAAATTACAAAATACCTCATAAAGGCAGGTCACAAACGCATTGCATGTATCCAGGCTACACATGACGTTATGCCCGTGACAACCAGATTAAGAGGTTATGTAGCGGCCATGAAAGAGGCTGGTTTAACTCCTGATTGTGTCGGCAACGGATTCTCTCTTCAAAATGGATATATAGAAACAAAGGTCTTGCTAAACCGCGTACAGCCGCCTACGGCAATCTTTGCGTTTACCAATCCCATTGCCCTTGGATCAATAAAAGCTTTGAGGGAGGAAGGAATAAACATTCCGGGGGATATTTCACTTGTCACTTTCGATGATTCGGAATATCTGAAGTTTCTGGATCCACCTGTAACCTGTGTGGAGCAACCACTCCCGGAAATGGCGCAGATCGCTGTAAAGATTCTTTTACAACAAATTGAAAGCCAGGAAAATGAAGTAGTTAATAAACAAGAAAAAATCCTTTTGGAACCGCGGATCATCCACCGGAAGTCAACCCGGATTTTGTAAATAAGTTTTTTTTCGTATTTTGCGCAAACGATTGTCCTAATGCTCACAACCTGATTACCTGATCAATTACAATTGCCATGCAAGCCATTTTTGAAATTGACGCCAACAGAAGAACCCCGAAATATCTCCAGATTGTAAATTCCATAACTAAGGCGATAAAACAGGGACGGTATAAGAAGGGTGATCGGATCAGTTCAATAAATGAACTCAGCAATGAGCACTTCCTATCGAGGGACACCGTTCAGAAGGCCTATGATTTATTAGAAAAAGAAAGAATAATAGAAGGCATCAGGGGAAAGGGATTTTATATTAATCGTATTGACATCATCAAACCTTACCGGATATTGTTGCTGTTTAACAAAATAAGCAATTACAAAAAGGTTATTTATAATTCGTTCTCCCAGACCTGTGGTAAAAAGGCGACCATCGACTTAAAAATTTATCATTCTAGTACCCGTTTGTTCAATGATATCATCGAAGCCAGCCTTGGTGAATACGATTATTATGTTATCATGCCCCATTTTTATGAAGATGTAGAGGAAGCTTATAAGATAATAGAAAAGATACCGAGTGAACAATTGTTTGTGCTGGATAAAGATCTTCCTTGTTCTAACCTTTCTTATTCGGCCGTTTACCAGGATTTTAAAAAAGATATCTTTGAAGCGCTCGAAAGCGGCTTAAGCACACTGAGCAAATACCGGTTGATGACCCTCGTGTTTCCTAAGAGCCCGATGTATCCCGGCGAAATCGTGACAGGATTTCGAAATTTCTGCAGCCAGAATAAATTTGAATATCGTATTATTACCGATATTAATGCCAACGATCCAATCCAGGACAAAGAAGCATTTGTGGTAATAGAGGAAACTGACCTCGTGAACCTGATCAAAAATTGCCAGGCATCAAAGCTTAAGCTCGGTACCGACGTTGGTATAGTTTCATATAACGACACGCCTTTAAAAGAGATTCTTGCAGATGGCATTTCAGTAATCTCGACTGATCATGCAAAAATGGGAGAAACTGCGGCCAGGCTTATCCTTGAAAACAGGAAAGAAAAGGTCAAAAATCCATTCTCCCTTATTTTGAGGAATTCACTGTAGAGGCCATAATCGATTTAAATTATGCCTTACAGCTTCAAGATTGTTATCCCGGTTTGTTTTTTGTCCTTTGTCATTATTATTTGCTCGTTAAACTCCTGTCAACAAAAACCAACGAGCCTGTTTAAAAAATCAGATCCTGCAAAAACAGGAATTAGATTCAGCAACGACGTAATTGAAAATGACTCTGTTAACCCGATCGACCTGGAGTTTCTTTACAATGGCGGGGGTGTAGCAGTTGGCGATTTTGACAACAACGGTTTACCTGATTTATATTTTACCGCCAGTATCAGCGGGAACAAATTATACCTGAATAACGGAAACCTATCATTTCGCGATGTCACCGATGCAGCGCATGCAACCGGCGAAGGGCGATGGGCAAATGCTGCATCAGTTGTCGACATTAATAATGATGGATGGAAAGACATTTATGTCTGTGCGACGATAAAGAAAAACGCAGCTGACCGTAGAAATCTTCTATATGTAAACCAGGGCCTGGACGCAAACAAAGTCCCGGTGTTTAAGGAAATGGCTGAGGAATACCAACTGGCTGATACAAGTCATTCGGTTCATGCTGCCTTTTTTGATTATGATAATGATGGCGATCTTGATATGTACCTGGTTACAACAAAATTGGCGGGCCGCACTGCAACTGTATTTGGCAACAATGGTGTAAATGATGCAACAACAGATATTGACAAACTGTTCCGCAACGATTACAATGAAGCTTTGAAACACCCGGTATATACGGATGTTTCAAAAGAGGCAAAGATCATTGAAGGTGGGTATGGGCTCGGGGTTTCAATAACTGATATAAACAGTGATGGCTGGAAAGACATTTATGTAACCAATGATTTTTTTTCAAACGATCTGTTATACATCAATAACAAAAACGGCACTTTTACCAACAAAGCAAAAGAATATTTCAAGCATACCTCGCGGAACGCGATGGGCAATGATATAGCTGATATAAATAACGATGGTCTCCCGGACGTGCTGGCAGTTGATATGAATCCCGAGGATAATTTTCGAAAGAAAAAAAACATGGGCAGCAACAATTATTTTGTTTACCAGAATATGATGTTCGGTGAATATAATCTCCAGTACGTTCGCAATACCCTGCAGCTAAACCAGGGGCCGGCTATAAAAAGCAATGACTCTGTTTCGGACCCGGTATTCAGCGAGATTAGTTTTCTTGCAGGAGTGGCGCAAACAGACTGGAGCTGGAATGCTTCGATTGCTGATTTTGACAACGATGGCTTCCGGGATATTATCATTACTAACGGATATCCAAGAGATGTGACAGATCATGATTTTGGTGCCTTCCGGCAAAAGGCAGGCAATTTAGTATCCCGGAAGGACCTGATTGCCGAGATACCTCAAATCCGTATTCCCAACTATGCCTTTCAAAATACCAGGACCCTGAAGTTCAAAGATGTTACCGCTGACTGGGGGATGAATCTGCCTTCTTTTTCCAATGGGGCTGTATATGTGGACCTCGACAATGATGGAGACCTTGATTATGTGATCAATAACATCAACGAAACTGCGCTGGTTTATGAAAACACATTGAATACCAAAGAACATATCAAGGCGAACTTTTTACAAATAAAATTTGAAGGGTCAAATGCCAACAGGAACGGACTTGGAGCAATTGCCGCGATTTATTATGGCACTAAAAAGCAAGTATATGAAAATTCACCTTACCGTGGTTATCTGTCTTCCGTAAACGATCTGGCTTATTTTGGCATAGATACAATAAGCACAATTGATTCAGTAGTCATCTTCTGGCAAAACGGCAATAAACAAGTACTACGCAAGGTGGAAACAAACCAGGTATTGAAGGTAAATATCAACAATGCCAAAACACCCATAAACTTAATACCGGAAACTGTCCCTTCAACTTTGTTTGCAGACATAACAGCATCTGTTGACATCAGGTACAGACATGAAGAAACTGATGTAATTGACTTTGACGTGGAACGTTTGTTACCACACAAGCTATCGCAATATGGCCCTGGCATAGCGGCAGGCGATATAGATGGTAATGGGACAGACGATATGATAATTGGCGGAAATAATATAATTCAGCCTACTCTCCTACTCCAGCAAACAGATGGAAAATTTATCAGTCGTACGCTACCCTATCTCGAAGGCAATGATTTAAGAAGGCCGGAGAACATGGGTATATTATTATTTGATGCCGATAGCGATGGGGACCAGGATCTTTATCTTTCAGCCGGAAGTAATGAATATCCGGTTAATACGAAAAATTACGAGGACCGGTTATTTCTTAACGATGGCAAAGGAAATTTCATTTTTAATGAAGCCGCCCTACCAAAAAACTTTACAAGTAAAAGTTGTGTAAAGGCGGTTGATTTTGATAAAGATGGTGATCTTGACCTTTTTATTGGCGGCAGGGTTTTGCCGGGTAGTTACCCGCTGCCTGTCAGCAGTTTTATTTACAGGAATGATTCAAAAGACAAAGACATAAAATTCACTGACATATCCAAACAGGCAGCCCCTTTTCTGACAAATATCGGTTTGGTCTGTGACGCTTTATGGACCGACTTTGACAATGATGGCTGGACCGATCTTATCGTTACAGGAGAATGGATGGCAATCAGGTTTTTCAAAAATAACAATGGCAGTTTTGCAGACGTTACAGAAAAGAGCGGTATACAGGCACAAACCGGGTGGTGGAACAGTATCACGGGTGGTGACTTTGACAATGATGGTGATATCGATTATGTACTGGGCAATCTCGGCGAAAATTCGTTTTATAAAGCTTCTGAAAAATATCCTATAAATATTTATGCAAAAGATTTCGATGGTAATGGAAGTATTGACGCCATCACTACAACCTGGTTAAAGGATCAGCAACAAAAGCTGAAAGAATACACGGTCCATAATAAAGACGACATCAATAGCCAGTTACCGGCTTTAAAAAAGAAATTTTTATCGTATAAGGCTTTTGCTGTGGCTGAATTTAAAGACCTTTTTTCGGAAGCAGAGCTTAAGGGTATGTTAAGCTTATCTGTCAATAACCTGGAAAGCAGTTATCTTAAAAACATTGGGAATGGAAAATTCGAATTGCAGCCTTTACCTGAAGCCGCGCAACTGGCGCCGGTTTATGGCATGGTGGCAGACGACTTTAACAATGACGGTAATCTTGACTTGTCATTAGTAGGAAACGATTATGGCACAGAAGTTACCAATGGCCGTTACGATGCTTTCAATGGTTTGATTATGCTTGGAAATGGTAAGGGTGGTTTCGAACCACAGACCATTTTACAAGGCGGCTTATTTGTTCCAGGTGATGCGAAATCGCTGGTAAAGCTTAGAGATACAAAAGGCAATTATTTACTGGCTGCTTCGCAAAACCGGGGTTTGCTGAAGGTTTTTCGTGCAAAACAAATGATGCCTCCCATCGCTTTGAAACCAGGCGATAAATATGCCATCGTTTACCTGAAGAATGGCCTCAAAAGAAAAGAGGAGTTTTATTACGGTAATTCCTTTTTGTCCCAGTCTGCCTGGTTTCTAGAGGTAAACGAAGCGGTTCAGAAAGTTGAGATTATAAATGGCAAAAGCTCAAGGACAATAGATCTTTCACAAAAATAACAGCTGTTTCCAAAATCGCATAGTACAGCACAGTTAACACCCGGTACAGCATTAACTTGTGCGGTGACTATCTCCTGATCATGAACCTGATCAGGTAGACAAATCCGCTAGTTTCTGAAAAAAATAAATATCTTAACGATAGCATTCACAATTGCACATATTTACCTGGCCTTTTATGCATTTAGGTATCAGCACTTATAGTTTTCCCTGGTCGTTCCGTATCGGTGATTTTGCCCCAGTTAATCCGTTTACTTATAAAGATCTTTTATTGGCTGCGGCTAAAAAAAATATTAAATATGTACAGTTTGGAGATAATTACCCGCTCCATTTATTAGCCCTGGAAGAGTTGGAGAATTTAAGAATTATGGCCGATGAGTTGGAGATAAAGGTACAGGTAGGAACAAAAGGGCTGACGGTTTTGAATGTAACTAATTACCTCGGTATCGCCCGCAGGATGAATTCATCTTTTCTGAGGATAATAATTGACGATGCTGATTATCATCCCACTGAAGAGGAAGTTACAGGGATATTGATAAAATTAATTCCTGCTTTACAAGAGGCGAATGTGCAACTGATTATAGAAAATCATGATCGCTTCAAAGTACAAACGTTAAAGCGAATTATAGAAAACACAGATCCAAAATGGATCGGTATCTGCCTCGATACCGCCAATTCTCTTGGTGCAGGCGAAGGCATTGGTGAAGTGATAGAGATGCTTTCCCCCTACGCAGTAAATCTGCACATAAAAGATTTTAAGATCGGCAGAGTCAAACATAAAATGGGTTTCAACGTGAGCGGGTGCGTAGCCGGTGAAGGAATGCTTGACATTCCCTGGCTGCTCAAAGAAGTGGGCAAACATGGTAAATGTGAAACTGCAACAATGGAACTATGGTCTGAACCCGATCAAACGATAGAGGTTACCCTAGAGAAGGAAAAAAGATGGGCTGATAAAAGCATTGACTACCTCAAAACTTTAATAAAATGACAAAGATTGCTTTAGTGGGTGCCGGTGGCAAAATGGGATGCCGCTTAACTGACAATTTTTTAAAATACCCGCATTATAGTTTAGACTTCCTGGAGGTTAGTGATAAGGGCCTTCAAAACCTCAGGCAAAGAAATGTGGTAGTAAGCAATGAAGCAGATGCAATTGCCGGGGCGGAGGTGGTAATTCTTGCAGTACCTGATATTACGATTGGTGCTGTTTCTGATAAGCTGATTCCGAAGATGAAACCCGGCTCCCTGGTAATGACCTTAGACCCTGCAGCCCCACTCGATGGCGTTATTCACCACCGGGATGACCTTAATTATGTAATTGCTCATCCATGTCACCCTTCCGTTTTTAACTGGGAACCAGGCGAAGAAGCTTTTCGTGATTTCTATGGCGGCATTTCAGCAAAGCAATCTATTGTAGTGGCTTTAATGTATGGTAGCGAAGACCAGTATCTTTTAGGTGAGAAGGTAGCGCAGGATATGTATGCTCCCATCAAAAAAACACACCGGATAACGCTTGAACAAATGGCCATACTCGAGCCCGCTATGGTGGAAACTTTAGCGCAGACCTGCATGGAAGTAGTTAAAGAAGGTTACGACAGAATAGTTGAATTAGGTGTGCCGGAAGCCGCAGCCAGGGATTTTGTACTTGGACATTTACGTATACAGATTGCAGTGTTATTTAAAGAAGTGAATGGCAGTTTTTCTGACGCTGCCTACAAAATAAGCAAACGCGCCAGGCCTATCATTTTCAAAGATAACTGGAAAAGCATTTTTGACATGGATGATATACGGCAACAGGTCCGGGACATCACTAATAAATAATGAAGACTGTTTTATGCTAAAAAAACTATTAACGATTTGTGCTTTTATTGCGATTTCTTTTTCAACATTCGCCCAGTTAAGGGTAAGTGATAATAAACGTTTTTTGGTAACTAAAGACGGCAAACCTTTTTTCTGGTTAGGTGATACTGCCTGGGAGTTGTTTCATCGACTGTCCCGTGAAGAAGCAGACACTTACCTGAAGAATCGCGCGGATAAAGGATTTACCGTCATACAGGCTGTTGCATTAGCTGAGCTGGATGGCCTTCGCGTTCCTAATGCTTATGGAGAAATACCACTTGAAGACCTGGATCCAACCAAACCCAGGGAGGCATATTTTCAACATGTTGATTATATCATCAATAAGGCAAACGAGCTGGGAATTTATATTGCTTTTTTACCTACCTGGGGAGATAAAATTTTTAAAGACAGATGGGGCGAAGGACCAGAAATCTTTAATCCAAGTAATGCCGCTGTTTATGGCAAGTGGCTTGGCAACCGTTATAAAAACAAAACAAATGTTATCTGGGTATTAGGTGGTGATCGTGTTCCGGATGAGAAAGCGAAATCAATATGGCGTTCCATGGCCGCAGGTATCGCCGAAGGAACCGGTGGCCAGGATAAAAGTATCATGACATTTCATCCTCAGCCAAATGGGGTTGAAGATGGCGGCTCTTCTAAATATTTTCACAATGATGAATGGCTGGACTTTAATATGCTTCAAACGGGACATTGCCGCGAGAACAATGTGTGGGATCGCATCCAGGTTGTGTACAACCGCACACCCACGAAGCCGGTGCTTGATGGGGAACCCTTGTATGAGGATCACCCGGTTTGCTTCAATGCTAAAGAACTGGGAATTTCAAGTGCTTATGATGTTCGTAAACATGCATACCTGGATTTGTTCGCCGGGTCATTCGGACATACTTATGGTTGTCATGATGTATGGCAAATGTATTCACCAAACAGAGCATCTGTCAATGGGGCGCGTATCCCGTGGTATGTGGCCATCGATCTGCCAGGTGCTGCGCAAATGAAATATGTGCGCCGTTTAATGGAATCGAGATCAATGCTCGATCGTGTGCCGGATCAAACACTGATTACAAATCCAATGGGGGCAAATGATCGCATACAGGCCACAAGAGGAAAGGATTATATTTTTATCTATAGCTCGCAAGGCAAACCGATTACCGTGAATATGGGAAAAATTTCCGGCAATGAAGTTTCCTCCTTCTGGTTTAATCCCAGGAACGGGGAAGAAAAGATGATTGGAAAGTTCCCGAATAAAGGGGAACAAACCTTCAATCCACCCACCATGGGGTATGGACAGGATTGGGTACTGGTAATTGATGACGCATCGAAAAGTTCCTAACCGAAATTATGTTGCAACCACTACGCTTTGCTATCATCGGTACAGGTTTTTGGGCTAATTACCAGATAGCTGCCTGGAAAGAATTGCAAGGTGTGGAGTTGGTAGCGTTATGCGATATCAACCGTTCATCTGTTGATGTCATTGCTAAAAAATTCGGGGTTTCAAATGTGTATTCAGGCGCGGAGGAATTATTGGAAAAAGAAACTCTTGATTTTGTCGATATCATCACCGATGTAGATACACATGCAGCACTTACTAATGCTGCTGCCCAAAAAGGCATTGACATAATTTGTCAGAAGCCAATGGCTGCTTCTCTGGCAGATGCTGAAAAAATGCTGAAGATTTGTATGAAGCAAAATGTACAGCTGTTTATCCATGAAAATTTCAGGTGGCAGGCACCGTTGAGGTCGTTAAAAGATGCAATGGACACAGGTATAATCGGTAAGATGTTTAAAGCAAAGGTTTCATTTTGTTCTGCTTTCCCCGTATTTGATAACCAGCCTTTCCTGGCGGGTTTAAAGCATTTTATCCTGGCGGATATTGGTTCTCATGTGCTCGATATTTGCAGATTTCTTTTTGGCGAGGTTAAACAGCTGACCTGCCTTATTCAAAGAGTGAACAAAAGGATTGAAGGCGAAGATGTTGCTAATGTTTTGATGGAGATGGAAAACGGGTTGCATTGTTTCGCAGAGATGAGTTATGCTTCGATACTGGAAAAAGAAGCCTTTCCGCAAACGCTGGTCTCCATCGAAGGCGAAAATGGATCATTGCATCTTACTAACGATTTTCATCTCAAAATTACAACCCGGAGAAGAACTACATCATCAGTAATCAAACCTGCAATGTATAACTGGGTTGATCCTGATTATGCGGTGGTCCATTCAAGTATTGTTGACTGTAACCGTGATATCCTTAAAGGCCTGCAGGGAGGGATATCCGAAACAACAGGAGAAGATAATCTGCGTACCGTTCGTTTAGTTTGGGCATGTTATGAATCAGCTGCTTCAAAAAAAACCATTATATTTTAATGCTGCGTCTGCAGAACATATCAAAATCTTTTGCTGGTGTAAAAGCGCTTCAGGACGTGTCACTTGAATTTAATGCGGGTGAAGTTCATGCGCTTTGTGGTGAAAACGGCGCGGGTAAAAGTACGCTGATGAACATCATCATGGGCAACCTGCAACCAGATAAAGGTGAAATTTTCTGGAAAAATGAACCGGTTCGGGTTGATCATGTTTTAGCAGCCCGTAGCCTTGGGATTTCAATAGTTTACCAGGAAAGAAGTCTTGCAAATTCTTTAAGCATTGCTGAGAATATTTTTCCCGTTAACATGCCACTCACATCTACGGGTCTTATAAGCTATCCCCTGCTCTATTCCAATACAAAGGCGCTACTTACAGAATTAGGGCTAAATAATCTTTCCCCAAAAACGCTGGTGAGCAAACTTTCGGTCGCCCAAATGCAAATGGTAGAAATTGCAAAAGCCATTGCTCAAAATCCTGCTTTGTTAATACTTGATGAGCCTACTGCTTCGATTACGCATAGTGAAACGGAAATACTTTTTCGGATTATTCAACAGCTGAAAAAGAAAGGCACAGGAATAATTTATATTTCTCACCGGATGAATGAAATCAGGCAGATAGCACAAAGAATATCCGTTTTGAAGGATGGGAAGTATACAGGCACGGTGGATGAAACGGTATCCACAAAGCAAATAATCAGCATGATGGTGGGCAGGGAACTGGAATCAATATCCCAGGAATCACATGCCCGGAAAGACATAAAACTGGAAGTGGAAAATATATCCGGAAAAGGGTTCTTCAATATCAGCTTCCAATTGCGCAGAGGTGAGGTATTAGGCTTTGCGGGCCTGGAGGGCTCAGGTAGAACTGCCATGGCAAAAGCATTGTTCGGTTATGAAACTTTTATCCGTGGTAACATGTTGATAGATGGCAAATCCATGAAATTTCAACATCCCCTGGAGGCCATAAATGAACACATCGTGTATCTTCCGGAAGAGCGTAAAACAGAAGGTTTGTTCCTTGATAAGTCTGTAGCTGAAAATGTATTTGCTGCTCAATTGAAGAGCGGCTCTTATAATGAGTCAGCCATAAATCAACAAAGCAAAAAGTTGTGTGAAGAGTTTGGTGTGCGTACACCAACAGTAACGCAGGCTGTCTGTACACTAAGTGGCGGGAACCAGCAAAAAGTAATGCTTGTAAGATCCCTGGCATTGAAGCCTGAGGTATTTATCATTAATGAACCGACCCAGGGAGTGGATGCAGGCTCTAAGACCGATATATACCTGCTTTTAAGGAGTTTGACCCGGGAAGGAAAAAGCATTTTGCTTATCTCAAGTGACCTGGCCGAATTGCTGATTCTTTCGGATCGTATTGTGGTCATGCACGAGGGGAAAATCCAGGGCATTCTGCAGGGAAATGAAGCAACCGAAGAGAAAATAACAGCACTCGCGTCCGGATTTATCATTTGAATTGAGAAACCATCAATATTGAGAAATCATCAACATTGAAAAACCTTCAACATTCAGAAACTATCAAGATTGAGTAGTTAAACTATTTAAATATTGCTGATGCCATTGAAAGAAAGATTGCAAGACCGCGTATTTTCTTTATCCGCAAGTATTCTACTGTTGTGTATAATCATGACTTTTATTTTTCCGGCACAATTTCCAACCATTGAAAACTTTTCACAACTCTTATTAAATCTCTCTATCGATACCATCGTTGCAGTGGGCATGATGATACTGCTGATCTCCGGAATGTTTGATCTTTCCGTTGGATCTGTGGTTGCCTTTGCGGGGGGATTAGCCGGCTACCTGATGTACTATCATGATGTACATTTTTTATTGGCAATTGCTGCAGGCCTAATAGGTTCAGTTCTGATCGGCTTTATAAATGGCCTGCTGATTGCAAAAGCTGGCATAAACCCGATGATTCAAACGTTGGCAATGATGGGGGTTGTTCGTGGACTTGCCCTGATGTTAAGTGGTGCGGGGATCCAAAACTTTCCTTATGATTTTATTTATATCGGTCAATCCAAACTGATCTCTATACAAGCACCTGTATGGTACATGCTGGTAATTGTTTTATTGTTTGCTTTCCTGGTGAAACGAACGGTATTTTTTCGTCGCTATTATTTTATCGGCTCTAATGAAAAGGCAGCAAAACTATCGGGCATAGAAGTAGAAAAGATGAAGATATGGGCATTTGTAATTTCAGCAACATTGGCCGGCATAGCCGGTATTTTGCTTGCCTCAAGATTAGGCGCCGCATTATCCACTTCCGGCCGGGGCCTGGAGCTTCGGGTGATCACTGCCGTTATCCTGGGAGGGGCCAGTTTATCGGGTGGATTTGGAAAAATCTGGGGTGCTTTTCTCGGAGCACTTTTTATGGCTATTATCAATAACCTGCTCATCATTGCCCGTGTCTCCGGCTATTGGCAGGAAATAATTTTAGGACTTATTTTAATCGCCGCAGTTGGCCTTGATCAATGGTTACTGCGTAAAATGAACAAATAAATATCATGTCTAAATATATACTTGCCCTAGCCCTGTTATTTGTTTTCAGTTGTGAACCACCGCCAAGGGACAATATAAGTAGTGGCGCTGATAATGTTGTTGCTGATAAATTTATTACTTCCGCTGAAGTGAATCCTGATGAGGAATATGTGATGATCACCACTGCAATCAATCTCCCGCTATATGTAAATCACGACCAGAAAGCTTTTATTGAATGGGGTAAAAAAAAGGGAGTAAGGACTTCCATCCTCGGTCCATCCGAGTGGGATGTACCCGGGCAGATTGCCACGCTTGAACAAGTGATTGCAGGAAAGCCGGCAGGGCTCCTGATTAATGGCACAGACCCTGGGATAGCATCTGCGATAAGAAAAGCTGTATCCGCAGGAATACCGACTGTAGTTTACGATTCTGAAATTCCAAACTCCAACAGGCATTCGTTTATTGGCAGCGATTGGTATGAAATGGGACGACTGCAGGGTGAACGAATGGCTAAGCTGATCAATGGCAAAGGTAAGGTGGCCTGTATGGGTATACTCGGTATGACAAATATGGAAGCAGGTTTTAAAGGGCTGCAGGACGTATTAAAAAAGTTCCCTGGAATTGAATTTGTTGGAAAGTTCGACGATAAGGCAAATGTTGAAACCGCAGCCAGGATAACTGCCGATTTGCTGGCTGCACATCCGGATCTTGCCGGCTTAGCCGGTTTCGATTCCAATTCAGGACCTGGTATGGCTTTGTCTGTGAAAGAAGCAAATAAAGCCGGCAAAGTTATTTTGACCACTGTTGACGCAGAACCTGAACATTTACGCCTGGTAAAAGAAGGCGTGATCAGTTACCTGGTCGGACAGAAAAGAGAATTGTTTACCTGGATGGGCGCCCAGTTTTTGTTCGACATGCGACACAAAACGTTACAGCTCTCCCATAATGATGCTCGTGCCGGAGTGGTTCCTATTCCTTCAACTGTAATTACCGGTTCCATAGAAATAGACAATACCAATGTGGATCAATTCTTAAATAAGACTGCAAATGATTGAGGGTATAATTAAACTGCCTTTTGATATTCCGCTGTTACCAGTTAAAAGTTTTAAAGCCGGTGAAATAAATTGTTTGTATGAGAATGGCAACCTCAGGCAAATCTCTTTTTGTAGTGAAGAAATTGTTCAGATGATCTATCCTGCCGTTAGAGGTACAAATTGGGAAACAGCATTATCAGAAATTGCAGATGAAAAAATAAACAGTTATGAGAAAAGTTTTGAAATAAGTTATACCGCAATCTTTCGCCTTAATCAAATCCATTACAAATCAAGGATTACAATAATTGGCAAAGAAGATAACTCAATCTCTTTTGCAATGCTTGGTGAAGCGCTGGGCAAATTTGAAACAAGAAGGATTGGGTTATGCGTACATCATCCCATTAAAGAATGTAAGGGAAAGACAGTAACTATTACCCGGCCGGATAAAACATCATACACGGCGACCTATCCTTACTATGTCAGTCCTCACCAACCATTTATTGATGTTCAGCAAATGTGTTGGACAAATAATCAGAACCAGGCAATCCGGTTGCTATTTGAAGGCGATGTATTTGAAACAGAAGACCAACGCAATTGGACAGATAATTCCTATAAAACTTATAGCACCCCGCTGGATAGACCATCACCGGTTTTAGTTGAAAAAGGCGCTAAGCTGGAGCAGCGGGTAGCGTTAAGAATCACGAAGCAAGAAAAACCTGTAAACAAAATATCCGGGAGCAAGATAGAAATGGAAGAAGAAAAAATTCCTTTCCCAAAAATTGGATATAGCAGGATAACTGGAATTAAGCCGCTTACAAACACCGAAATAGATGGTTTAAAAAATGTTCCTTTTGATCATTACAGGGTTGAATTATTGATGCCCTCACTTCAGTGGGAGGAACAATTACAGGTAGCTATTTCCGAAGCAGAAAAATTAAACACCTCGTTAGAGTTGATTGCTTTTTTCAGCAATTCAGCGGAAACCGAAATCAACCAACTGGTTCAGCAACTTATAAAATATGAAAGCCGGATCAATAGCCTGTTACCCCTGCATATCGACCACGATATTACACCAGTTATACTGATCCAATCCCTTTATTCGAGGTTTAAAGAAGTTTTACCTGCTCTTAAGATTGGCTATGGTACAAATTCATTCTTTGCAGAGTTAAACAGGAACAGACCGCCCAGCGCTGACTTTGATTTCATAAGCTTCGGCTTCAATCCGCAGGTACATGCTACAGATACAAGAACAATTATTGAGAACCTGGAAAGTCAGCAACAAATTTTAGAGTCAATCCGGCAATTTACTTCAAAGCCAGTCCATCTCTCCCCTGTTACATTTCAACAGCGGACTGAAGCGGGAAAAGATCCACGACTACAGACTTATTTCGGAGCCGCCTGGACTTTAATGTCTATAAAAAATCTTTCCATAGCAGGCTCAATAACTTTGTATCAAACCACTGGTAACAGAGGAATCGTAGCCAATACCGTAACAGCAACCGACAACGTTTCGCCGCTTTACGAAGTGCTGACACAGTTGAAAGAATTTCAACCGGTGTATGTGGTTCTGAACAAAAATAAAGATGAGATAATTTTTGAAAATAAGGCAGGCAAAAGGCTTACCTATTCAGTCAGGCCTGGCTTTACCGAAATATGAGAATCTCGTTTTTAGCTTTAAACAATTCTGGGTTGATTTAATCGATGCCGCTTAACACCCTGGTGCAATACTCAATATCAATTTTCATACACAAGATATGAATAGGGTTCCAGGATTATAGAACCTGGTAACGAACTTTTTTTACCTGTAAAGGCATCCTTCCAGGAACTTTTGGACAACCCGCCCGGAACAGTAAAAGAGATTTGCTTATTTCTTAGATTCGTTATTACAAGTACCTTTTTTTTCCCGAGCGTTTTTGTAAATACACAAATATCATCGGTGCTAAAAGATTGTAGCTCGCCGCTTCTTACGGGCTTGCTCCTGTTCCTGAATGCTATAATTTTTTTATATTCCTTTGTGAGATCAGGATTTGAATTCCAGTCAATCTTTGTTGAAGTAAATGGAAATCTTAATCGTTGAGTGGTTCCAGATTCCTGTCCTCCATAGATCATGGGAATGCTTTTCATATAAGCGACAACTACGAATGCAGCCATAGAACCCTTTGCACCGCCAAATAATTCTAACGGTGTTCCATCAGATCCATTAACATCATGGTTAGATGTATAACGGATGATGCTTTGGCTTCCGGAAGTGCCGATATAATCGGAAATGTTTAAACTGTCTATGGAACGGACAGTACGGTTATGTTCATAAATATTTTTTAAGTTCCCAAAAAACCTGAACCCGAAGTTGTAATCGAACCCGACCGCGTAATGTTCAGAGCGCCGCCCTTCTGACATTATCAGTAATTTGTGACTGGAAATACTTCTTAGTGTATCGAGCGTTTGTTTCCAGAAATCAACCGGGGGGCCATCACTATAATCACAACGAAAACCGTCCACATTTGCCGCATAGATCCAATATTTCATTGCATCTATCATGGCCAGTCGCATGTCTGCATTTTTGAAGTTTAACTGTGCCACATCCCGCCAGCTGGTACCAGGAGGATGTATGATATTGCCAATCGAATCAAGCAGATACCATGATTTATTTTTTGTCCATTCATGATCATAAGAAGTATGATTGGCAACCCAATCTATTAATACTGCCATGTTGCGACTGTGGGCCCCGTCAACGAGTGCACGCAGATCATCCAGTGTACCGAATTCGGGGTTAACCGCTTTGTAGTTCTGAATACAATACGGGGAATTGGAAGATCTCAACTTGCCGACGGGATAATGTGGCATCAGGTAAATTACATTCGCACCAAGCGCCTTAATAGAATCCAGGCGTGCAATAACTCCCCTGAAATCTCCTTCTTTACTAAACACGCGCATATTTACCTGGTAAATGGTAACATCAGGCCTGTCGGGTACGCCTTTGAAGGGCTCACCATATTGCTCATATTTTGCAGCAGTCTCCTGAACAACCTGGGCCTTTAATATACCCGGAGTCCAGGATAAAAAAAATATCAACAATATCGGAAAACACCTTCTGCTCATCGTTAAAAAGTTTGAAAACTTCAAATTGCCTGATGTATTCTATTGCGCTGACTAAAGGCTGACTAAAGCTGACTAAAGATTCCGTATCCAGATGTTCCTGAATGCAACCTTAGTTCCATGATCCTGCAATGAAAGAGGCATGCGTCCGTGTGGATCATATTTTGGAAAGCCGGTATAAGGTGTGTTTCCCTTTAACACATAGTTATTCTGCACAAGAATACCGTTTAAAACTACGGTAGCCATTGCAGGAGCTTCCAGTTCGCCGTTTGTTCCAAACTTTGGTGCTTTCCAATAGATATCATACACCTGCCATTCGCCATTTTTTGTATACGCGTTTACAGATGGTGCCTGCTGTTTATATATGCTTCCTACCATTCCATTTACATAGGTGGGATTATTGTCGCCATCCAGTACCTGGATCTCGTACCTGCTTTGCATCATGATACCGCTATTGCCCCTGTTTTGTCCCATATGTTGTTCAGCTGCCGGTGACTTGAACTCAATATGCAACTGGCAATCACCAAAATACTCTTTGGTCAGGATTGCACCTTTCCCCGGTTCAATAACCAATTCTCCATCTTTCAAATTCCAGGATGCAGGAGAATTATCTCTGGCTTTCCATTTAGACAAATCTTTACCATCAAACAAAATGACGGCATCAGCCGGAGGTTTTGTGCCAACACCAGGCTGAACCTTAGTTGGTACCGGGTAATGCCATTCTGAACTTTCCGGCGCAATTTGTTGTCTTGGTGGTTGTTGAGGCTGACCAGAATTTTGCTGGTTTGGAGTATTTCCCTGCTGAGGCTGGCGATTCGGTTGCCCCTGACCGTTATTTTGTTGTGCCTGTGCCGATATGGAACTTGCAAAAAAGGCGATAGCGCAGAATATGCTGAAGCATTTCATTTTTTCTAATTTACTTTTTCAATGAGTGAAATGATAATGAATGGGATTAGTTGAATGATTATGAGTGGAAGAGAAAATTACCTGATCATACCTGGGGTAATTTCCATGGAGCCCGATAATTCTTTTTGAGAAAACTGTCGGCCTGCTGGTTGTTTACAAAACTTCGTTTTACGGGATCGTAAACCACCATGCTTCCTGTGCGGAAAGAGATGTTACCCATATGAGCGAGGATAGTCGCAAAAGCACCCTTTTCGATCGGGCTGTTTGTTGCCGCAGATCCATCCCGTATGCAACTGCACCAGTTTGTAGCATGTGCATCTACACCCCCTTCCTCAAACTTCCCTACTAATTGTGCCCGGTCGGCCAGCAACACTCCTTCCCTGTTTTTTTCAGGAATAAGTTCATAGCCATCACGGTTACAAACCAGGGTTGCTTTGCTGCCTATCCAGGCTACACCCTGGTTTCGATTGTAAAGATGTGCAACCTGCTGCGACCATTCAACATGAAAATTGTTGAACTGAAAAATTGTTGTTTGACAACCCGGGGTTTCATTAAATGTTTTCGGATGTTTGAATGCCGTTGAAAAAACAGCCTGGGGGTATTCACGATTACTCATTCCTAATGCATGTAATCCATCAAAGGCAGAATCTA
Source organism: Flavitalea sp. (assembly GCF_035489435.1). Lineage (NCBI taxonomy): Bacteria > Pseudomonadati > Bacteroidota > Chitinophagia > Chitinophagales > Chitinophagaceae > Flavitalea > Flavitalea sp. Next base: position 92,157 of record NZ_DATHKG010000094.1, on the reverse strand, counting down.
TCCAATGTACACCCCAGTCGGTTTGCTGTCCACCCCCATAATCCCAGAAACCACGCCAGCCGCGAAAACGATTTGGGTTGAACGCTCTTTTTGGTGCCGGTCCTAACCACATTTCATGGTCGAGATATTCAGGCGGAGGTGCATCGTCTGCCCCTGCCCTCGGCTCAGTGCTTTGGCTGAGCCAGATTTGTACTTTATAAACTTCTCCCAGTACTCCTGTTTTCAGGATTTCATTTGCTCCACGAAAATAACGTTGGCTTGTTTGCCACAAACCTGTTGTAATAATAGCCTTATGTTTTTTTTGCAGATCTAACATAAGATTGCATTCTTCTATACTATTTGCAACCGGCTTTTCAACATAAATTGCTTTACCCGCACGCAGCGCCTCAGCAAAAATATAAGTGTGCCAATGATCAGGCGTGGCAATGATTACTCCGTTGATTTCTTTGTTATCCAAAAGTTTTCGAAAATCTGTATAAAGTTGCAGGTTGGCTGTCTGGTCCGGAAAGTCTTTTCTAAAGCGCGCAGCCTGCTCTTCAAGGCGCTGTTTGTTTACATCACACATTCCGATGCAATGAACCCAGGGATTATTTGTGAGTGCTCCCTGCAGATCCCTGCAACCCATGCCGACACCAATAACCGCAATATTTACTTTTGCAAGACCCGGATTAGCCGATGCTTCTTTTGTTTTACCTGAAACGACGGATGCAAAACCAAGACCTGCTGCAAGTGTTGATGAATTTCTAAGAAAGTTTCGTCTATTAGTTGTCATATGGTTCAAATTATTATGATTCCTGTCCCAACATTATTTTTGCAAAACTACCGTGGTATAAGCCGGTATTTTAAGGCTTCCATTTTTTACTGTGGCCTCTTTGTTTTTAAAAGTCAGCTTGCTGTATTCTTTTTGACCGTCAGGAATAACAACTGTTATTTCAGATGCCGAAAGATTGTGAACCACCAATACTGATTCGCCTTCAGCCGATCTCAAAAACGAAAGCAAAGCGCTGTTGTTGAGGTTCACCGCTTCCAATTCTCCATAGGTCAAAGCCTTGCTGCTATTTCTAAATTGCATAAGTGCCTTGTAGTGATTGTAGATAGAGTTTTTATCTTTCATTTGTACCGCAGCAGGAATAATTGATGAATCAGTGCTGTTCTTTGGTACTTCCCAGGTGGCCCGGGATTTATCTTTTCCTTTTACATCCCATAAAAATGGTTCTCTTATAAGCGGATCCGGTTTTTTACCCTGCATTCCTATTTCTTCACCATAATACAAATAGGGAGAGCCGGGTAGCGTGAGTAAGATTGCTGCAGCCATCTTTGCTTTATTAACATCATTGTTCACAGAACTCATGATTCGGTTCTGATCATGGTTCGTAAGAAAGGTTGCATCAACATAATCAGGATTAATTGATTTATAGAAGTTCCTGATCTTATTATGCATCATTACAAGAGAATCTCCTTTCACAGCGTTCACAGTTTTTATAATCGCAGTGCCCATATCGAAGTTAAACAAAGCGGGTATGCCTTTCAGGTATGGCCCTACTACTTCGGCCGGCGCCCAGACTTCTCCAACCAAATAAAAATCTTTATTAATCTTTCTCATTTCCTGGAGGAAATATTCCCACCACCGATGATTGTCCTGGGGACGCTCATCGGGAAATATATGTCGGGCAGCATCAAGGCGGAATCCATCTACTTTTACTTCTTCGGCCCAGAAACGACCAATTTTAAAAACTTCCTGTCTTAGTTTAGGATTATCATAATTCAGATCAGGCATGTTGCCACCAAACTGCGAATAAAAAAAATAAGTACTGTCTCCACCCCTGGCACGGCTCCAGTGATTCCTTCTCCTGCTTTCACCAGCGGTTATGTTCCCGGCAGACCTGGTCTGCGGATCATTCTGCTCTGTCCATACATAATAATCCCTGTAAGGGCTGTTGACATCTTTGCTTGCATCAAGAAACCATGGATTCCTGCTGCTGGAATGATTCAGGACCATATCGATCACTACCTTGATATTTCGTTTATGAGCTTCTTCAACAAACTTTTTGAAATCATCCATTGTACCATAGGCAGAGTCTATTCCATAATAGTCTGTTACATCATATTTGTGATAAGAAGGTGAAGGACTCATTGGCATAAGCCAGATGCCTCCTACGCCAAGATCTTTCAGGTAATCAAGTTTGGCGGTCATTCCTTTTATATCCCCTTTTCCATCACCATCAGAGTCAGCAAAAGATTGTACATAAATTTCGTAGGATATCGTTCTTGGCCAGGTGCTGACGTTCGCAGTTTGCTGCGCGTTCGTTACCTTAACGGAACCTGCACTGCAAATACAGAGAAGCAGCAATACACGCAAAAAGAATTGTCTTTCCATTTTATTCTATAATTTTTGTTATAATGATTTCGGTGCACCAATGGTACATCGATTCAGCCAGATACTTTGTTTATGATCCCCGGGAGGATCGATTTTAAGTCAGAATTAATTGAGCGTGATAGAAGGATTACCACTTTGTTCTGTGTCCGGTATTTGAAATAAGATTTTTCTTGAATCCCAGGCATCTCCTCTTACCGGCTGTTTTAAACGTTTCAACTCATGAAGACGTTCACCGCGCAGCGCTAACTCAAGGCGACGTTCTTTGCGAACAGCATTGATGATACCATCCTTTCCTGCTGCTACCAGCGTTACTGGTGCACCATAAGCCCGGGTTTCGATTTTGTTTAACCACGATACTGCTTCAGTGAGATCCGCTGGGTTGCCTGATGAAGCAAGTGCCTCAGCATAAATCAATATCAATTCGTCGAAGCCGGTTACAATGCCATCCATATAATTGTAATTGAATTTGGTGCTGTATACAACATTGTTCTTGGTAATATGGAATTTAGCGTAGCGCTTGTCGTTAGCAGCATAAGAAGCTACAAGTGCCGGAGATGGCGCCCATTGCGGTATTGGGGCAGTAGTATTATTACTCCTGTAATTTCCCCTGATCGAACCCCAGGAGTCATCAGATGAGGCTGTACTGGGTATCATAAAAATCACTTCTCTTGTTGTCGTTTTTAATTCTGCCCTCGCGAACTTGGCAGCAGGATCAACATCCAGTGAATAACTATTTGAATTCATGATCCCTCTTGCTTCAGTAACGGCATTCGGCATATCTCCCATAGAGAAATAAACTTTGGCTAAAAGAGACCTGGCTGCATCGGGAGTGGCTTTTCCACTATTCCAGGTTCTTGAAGCAGGCAGGTTAGCAGCTGCAAATTTGAGATCAGTAATAATTTGTGTGTACACTTCTTCTACGGTAGACCTTGGCAATGCTTCAAATGATTCCGCTATAGTGGTGGTTCCTTTCAACCTGATTGGTATCCCCATCCCAGGTGCACTCTTGTGTTGATCACTATAGGGCAGGCCAAACAATCTCACGAGATGAAAATGGCCAAGTGCCCTGATATAAGCAGCATCAGCCTTTAGTTGAGACGAAGTTGCAGGATCCGCGGCTACCAGGATATCATCAGCAAGTGCACTGTTGGCAGCTACATTTGCCCTGTTAATCGCATTGTAAGTATTTTCCCATGTGTTTCTTCCCGGCGGATTAAAAAGATCCATTGCATGCGCCACGATCTGGGTCCAGTCAAAAGTTCCGTTACTCGTTACTGCATCGTCTGTCAGAATATCAGCGGCAACAAGCGCAGTACCTCCCATGAAACCGGCACTACGTACCTGGTTGTAGGCAGATAACATCAGGCGTTGCAGGTCATCTGTTGTCTTGATCGCGTCTTCGGTAAGTACATTATTTTCAGGTTTGATTTCCAGGAAATCCATTTTTTCGCAGGAAGCAAGCAAGAGCCCTGATCCAAGTATAATAGAAACTATATATCCAGCTTTCATGATTTAAGTTTTAAAAGTTCAGGTTTATGCTCACTGTATAGCTTCGTGATTGCGGAGCTGTTAAATAGGTGACGTTCGGACTAACGTTTCGCTGCTGCGCCGAACTCAGATCCCTGAGCACTTCAGGATCTCCGTCATATTTGCTAATGGTGAAAACGTTGCTGGCGGCAAGCCCAATGCGGGCGTTGGTCATTCTTAATTTGCGAATAAAATTATCTGGCAGCCTAAAGCCTGCGCTTATCACTTTCATCCTGAAATAACTGGCATCGTGCAAAAACTCTGTAGTGTTCCTCGCTTGGGTAATTCCGCTTAATCCAAGTGTCATCCTTGGAACTGAAGTCACATCACCCGGCTTCTGCCATCTGTCAAGTACCTTCGTTTTTGGATTCCAGGCACCGATACTATTCATCTGGAATTTTTCGGCATCATCGAAGATATTGCCACCGACCTGGAAGGTTGCTGTGAAACCGAAATCGAAATTTTTCCAGGTAAATCTATTGTCAATGCCTCCAAAGAAATCAGGATAAGGACTTCCGACCACCTGGCGGTCTCTTTGCGCGTTGTATTGTTTGGTCTCTCCCGCTACCAGTTTTGTGTTTGGATCAAGCATTTCATACACAGGCATACCATCCGCCGGATCTATGTATAAAGTCTTAACCAGGTAATTTGAACCAATTGGTTTACCCACGATAACCCTAGTGTCACCGGTTCCGCCTAAAGCATCCGGGCCCTGGGTTCCGATATTCACGACACTGTTTGTATTACGGGCGATATTGAAATCAGTAGTCCAGGAGAAATTCTTTTTTACAATATTCCTTGAGCTTATACTAAACTCTAAACCTTTATTGCGCACTTTACCAACATTGGCCAATACAGAACCAAAACCAGTTGAAGTAGTTGTACGTATGCCAAGAAATAAATCTTCAGAATTGTTTACGTAATAAGCCAATTCACCTGTGATCCGGTTATCAAAAAGACCATATTCGATAGCGAGGTCAAATTTCTTAGTGGTCTCCCAACGCAGATCAGGATTGGCAAGTGAAGAGATTGTCCAGTACTGTTCACCGTTATATATCTGTGTATTCTGCACATTCGTCACACCCCACTGGGCATAGTTTGGAATCTCTGCGTTCCCTGTAAGACCGTATCCGGCTTTCAGTTTCAGGAAGGTTAAGCTTTTTATGTTTTTCATAAAAGCTTCATCTGTTAATATCCAGCCTGCAGATACTGCCGGAAAGGTTCCGAATTTATTGTTGACACCAAACCTGGATGAACCATCTCTACGAACGGTTGCAGTCAGTAAATAACGATCAAGGAAAGAGTAATTCAGTCTTCCGAAATAAGAGAAAAATGTATATTCTGATGGTGCATTGGTAGTTTTCCTGTTATTGGTGTTAGGAGTTCCGTTTGGATTTGTTTCCGGGGGAAGTGTGGGATCATTGAACAGCCAGTCTTCCTCACCAGGCGCAAAGGTCACAATGTGACTTTTGGAATTGGTTTCATTCTTCAGCATTTCTGTACCAACCATGAACTTGAAACTGTGCTTTTCATTAAGGTCCAGCGAATAGTTTAACAACGCTTTATTATTCCAGTTAGCAAGAAAACTTCTGTCAAGCCTTGAAACCGGGGCTGTAGACAATACCTGCGTGGTAAGCTGGTACAGCTTGTTATCACTGTAGTCGAGGTTACCTTCCAACCGAAGTGATAAATTTTTGATGATAGTAACATCCGTAAACAAGCTGGCGAAAGTGCGGCCGCCTTTTAGTTGCCGGGTTGCATTGTTGATTTCTGCAACAGGGTTAGCGAATACAGAAGTCTTCGAAAAAGTTCCATCCGCATTATAAACAGGAAAATAAGGCAGTGCATTTGATATAGCCCGGCCATAACCTCCCGCGAAACCTACAGGTATCAGATTTTGATCCGTATAAGCATAAGAAACATTGGCACCTATCTTTATAAATTTCGCAGGGGTATAATCTATATTCACTCTTGCGCTTGATCTGTTGAAGTGATCATTGACCAGGAATGATTGCTCGTCGAGATAGGATAAACCAACATACACCTTCAGCTTATTGCCACCTGCACTAACAGCAACATCGTTAAAAGTAGAAACACCAGTCTGTGTAACAGGATCAACCCAATCTGTATTTGTCTTAAGCGCATCTGCTTCTGCTACATTACCAGGCAGAGCCCTGGTTGCAGGCGCGCCTGTGGGATTAAACTTATAATCATTAGCCACGGCTTCTTTATACAGGCCGACAAACTCTTGCGAATTCAGCAGTTCCGGCTTGCGGGTAAGATTGGAGAATGCGAGCCTTGAACTGGCAGACACCTGTGGCTTACCTTTTTTGCCACGCTTAGTGGTAATAATGATAACACCATTTGCACCCCTTGAACCATAAATCGCTGCTGCAGAGGCATCTTTTAAAATTTCAATGCTTTCTATATCCGCTGAATTTATAGAAGAAAGCGGGTTTGCATTAGCAGCACCTATTGTTTGTCCTGAGTTTGCACTTATAGGAATTCCATCAATTACATATAAAGGCTCACCACCGGCTGAAATAGATCCAGTACCACGGATTCTGATCTGCGTACCAGCACCCGCCATGCCGGTAGATTGAATCACCTGCACACCTGCAGCGCGACCTTGTAAAGCAGCATCAAAGGATGAAACCGGGACGGCAGCAAGGACCTTATTATCAATTTTTGTGATCGAACCGGTCACCTCCCGACGATTCTGACTTCCGTAACCTACAACAACCACCTCGTTCATCGCGGAAGCTTTTGTTGTTAGTGAGATAGTCAGATTGCCTTGATTTCCTACTGGGATTTCTCTTGTTTCAAAACCTACAGAGGAGACTATAATTACATCTTTGGCTGATGCTTCAATGGAAAAACTTCCGTCTTCCTTTGTTGTTACCGAGTTGTTTTTGCCCTTTAGACTAATAGTTGCGCCCGGCATGGGTTCACCGCTGTCATTGTTTACCCTTCCTTTAACAGTAGCGGTTTGTGCCATTAGCAGGGAGGTGGACATAAAAAAGACGGAAAAAAGCACAAGTTGTAAAACACAGGTCTTTTGGAAGAATAGCCTGACAAAGTTTTTTAAGGGATTAAAGCCACTTAATTGACAGTCACAACTGGACAAAATTAAGCTTCTGGCATTTGAAACCTGGGAATCGGGAGGCTTAGGAGCATGGCCTCTCCTCATTGCAGAGGAGGTTCGCAATCTTTTCATATAGCAGTTATTATTTGAGAGTTAGTAACACGAATTCACCAATCGTAAAGTGACCCGGTTATACGATACTAAGTACGCGGTTTTTTTCTGCTAAATATGATTCAGCTCGTTCAATCTTGTATCAATACATCTCATTTTCGTCTCAGCTAAGTTCTGATCCTTATAGGTTTTGAGGTTTGCCCTGGACAGGGCGGGAATGCAAACCATTTATATAGCTGGTAGGTGTCAGTCCAAATTGTTTATGAAAATCCCGTGAAAAATTATTCTGCAAACTATACCCTATCATATTGGCTGCCTCGTTTACTTTATATCCGAGACTCAACAGTTCTGCGGATTTTTTTAATCGGGATAATGTTATAAAATCGTTTGGCGTCAGGTTGGACAATGCCTTAATTTTCCTGTACAGCGTTGACCTGCTCATGTTCATAAGCACTGATAACTGTTCAACATCAAGTTCTGTATTGGTGATATTGTCATTGATAGTGCTGTTTAAACGCTCGAGAAAATCCTTATCAGGTAAAGAACAGGCAATACCTTTTAAATGCGTGAGTGGCGAACTGGCAAAATATTCTTTTAATTTATCGCGATTTGTTATAAGATTGGTGATCTGTGCTTGTAAATGCTCTAATGCAAAAGGCTTCTCTATATAAGCATCCGCGCCCACTTCCAGTCCGGTAATCTTTGAATCAAGCGTATTTTTAGCAGTCAGTAAAATGATGGGCACATGGCTGTATTGTAAATCAGTCTTGATGCTTTTGCACAATTCAATTCCATCCATCACCGGCATCATAATATCACTGACAACCAGGCTAATGTTTTCTTTCTGCAGAATTGCCAATGCCTGGCTCCCGTTAAATGCCTGGAACACTTTATAAGCCGAATTCAGAGCCTTCTGAAGAAAACCCAGGATTTCCTTATTGTCTTCAACTATCAGGATCGACGGCTTAAGATTGCCGGCGTTTTCTTCATCCGTGTTCGTATCCCGTTCCTCAGATTCTTCATTAGACGACTGAAGATCCTGAAGATTTATTGTTTCTTCTTGCTGCACCGGAAGAGATAGCAGGAAAATATTCATTCCATGTTCCGACTGTTTTATTTTCAAAACTCCCCTGTGTAATTCCGCCAGGGATCTGGCGAGGGGCAGGCCAATGCCTGTACCTGATTGCTTTTCATTTTCCTTTAGCCTGTAAAATGGCTCAAATATCTTCTCTTTTAATTCAACGGGTATCAGAGGACCGTCGTTCTTAAATTCTATGTTAAGCATATCATCCTCAGAACCAAATGGCAGTAGTTTAACAACAACAATACCTGATGCATACTTTATAGCATTGCTCAGAAGATTACTCAATATTTTTCTGAACGCCTCAGGATCTAAATAGGCATGTGGTTCAATCCTGCACAGTTCAAGCTTATATTGTAAATTTTTCTGTTCAGCCGCAAGTTTGAAGTTTTGATATTCTTCGTTTAACAACACCGAAACATTTGACTTGATAAAACTCAGGCTATAATTGTTGGCCTCGGCCTTCCGGAAATCGAGCAACTGATTACTTAAATCAATCAGCCTGTTGGTATTTTTATTAATCATTTCTAAGCCCATTTTTATTTCCTGATCTTCAATTTCTTTTTTCATCAGCAGATCTATCGGCAATTTGATGAGGGTGAGCGGCGTTCGGATTTCATGGGTCACATTAGTAAAAAACTCAATTTTTGCATGATAAATTTCACGTTCTTTTTCTATTTTAAACGATTCCAACCTGTTTTTGCTCTTTTCTTTCACCGCCATGTGATAATACCTCATGATCGTGATCACAATAGCCAGCATAATCACAGAATACAATGCAAAAGCCCATATACTTTGCCACCATGGCGGACTGATGTTAATCCCAAGTATAGTTTCTTTCGGGTTCCAGTGCTCACTGCTGTTCGAACCTTTTACCTTAAAGGTATAATTTCCCGGAGGCAGCTTGGTATAGAAAATTTTCCGATTTCCTTTTAGATGAACCCACTCTTTGTCCAGCCCTTCAAGCATGTATTGGTATTCATTTTTTTCCGGGGCAGCAAAACTGAGTGCTGCTACGCTAAAGCTCAGGTCGGATTGATTATAGGAAAGATTTAAATGTTGTGAAAAGGTTATAGAGGTTTTCAGTGGCGAATGTTCATCTCTTAAATTTATTTCCCGATTGTTTATCTGAATGTCCGTGATATAAACAGGAGGAACAAAGGTACTTTGTATAAATTCGGCCGGATTAAAACCAATCATTCCTTTTACTGTGCCAAACATTAGTGTGGAACCGCTTTTAAAGGCTGAATTATAATTAAATTGTTCGCTGATGAGGCCGCTTGCAGTGCCATATTTCCGGACGCTTTGACTAACAGGATCTAGTTGCACCAAACCGTGAGAAGTGGAAATCCATAAATAACCCTGGTCATCTTCCAATACACGGAATACCTGGTTGTCCGGCAATCCATTTTGCGTGGTGTAATTAATCATCTCGCCACTGCGCTTATTATATTTAGAAAGGCCCTCTTCTGTACAAAACCATAAATTGCCTTTGCTATCCTCAAAAATATTATTTACGTAATCGTTGATGAGACTTTTAGCGTTGCCATGCAAATGCCGGATGGCACCTTGTTTACCAGTGTTTATGTTAGAATAATAAACACCCTTTCCATATGAACAAACCCAGAGCGTGCCTTCATCGTCTTCGTAAATAGCCTGAATCGGCATGTCAAGGGGTGATAAAGGCGAAAAATTATTCTTTGTTCTGTTGTACCTGAACAATCCATTCCTGGTCCCCACCAGGATATCACCATTACGCCGTTGGTAAATGGAAACAATAAAATCACTTTTTAGCGAGTTGCTGTCATTCCCTGGATCGTAGTGACGGATAACCTTTTCTGTCCGTAAGTCCATTACATCCAGACCATGCTCGAATGTCCCGATCCACAGTTCATCTTTTGTGGCAAGTAACCCATGAATCTTATTATAAGATATAGAACCTTGTTGGTTATCGGCTCCAAAATGTTTGACTATACCTGTTCGACCTTCTATTTTGTTTAAACCTGCGTCCTCTGTCCCCACCCATAAATTTCCCCTCGTGTCTGCAGTAATTTCATGTACAACATTTCCCTTAAAACCATTACCAAGTCCGGAGTGCTGAAAATATTTCTGAAACCTGTTGTATTGATCAGAGCAATAATTAACTCCGCCATAAAAAGTTCCTATCCAGGTACCACCTTCTGAATCCCTGGAAATCGAAAAAATAACATTATCAGTGATTGAGTAAGGATTTTCCGGCTCTTTTTGTATTTGGGTGCCCTCCCCTGTTTTCACATTTAGCGTATAAAGCCCCGTCTCAGATCCGATCCAGTATACACTGTCCGACTTAGAAAATATGCTGCGTACTTTGATGTCCTTTGCCCAGGGATAATTAACAAAGACATTCCGGGAATGTAGGCTGTTGATATTTACAAGCAGCACCTGGTTTAGCATGCCGACCAATACAGTGCTGTCACTCACCGGACAGAGATCCCGGATATTGTCGATTTTCATTTTATTGGGTAAAGAACTTAGTACACTGTATCCAATGAAGCTATTTTTGGCGACATCAAATTTCTTTATTGTTCCACTATTGGTCCCCACCCACAATTCGCCCTTCGAAGATAAACGCAGTGCCGTAGTTAGCTCATCTCCAAATTGATAGTGTTCCACCTTCTCGTCCCGGGTGTTGTACCTGAATAGTTTTAATCCTGCAATGATCCAGATATTATTTGCGTTGTCTTGTATTATAGCCCTTATGTCAATCTGCGGTAGCTTTCTGAATGGAATAAACGACTCTTTCTGCGCATCATAAATGTAAATACCCTTATGGGTACCCACCCACATACGACCTGATATATCACCATACAAACATCCGATGGAATTACTGCCAATACTTAATGAATCTGAAAGATTATTTCTGTAGATCTTAAACGAGGTACCATCAAAACGATTAAGACCGTTTCGGGTACCAAACCACATAAAGCCCCTGCTATCCTGCAGAATACTGGTTACTGAATTACCAGACATTCCCTCACGCACTCCATAACTACGAAAATAATGTGGCTGGCTTTGCGATAAGAAACCGCTACAAATAAAAATTACTAAATATATAAAGCGAATTCCGGACAAAATACTACGAATTATTAATCAACACACATAATACGCATTTAATACAACCTTTTTGAAATGCGTATATATAATGCAGACAACCATCCGGACAGTTCGCTCAGTCAGGCCGGTGCATTTTCATACTGATCTGAATTTAGTAAATTATAACTTAAACTGCAAAGTTGCATAATAATTACGTTTATCTGCCGGTAAGATGCCAGGCCCGGGATATCCATCAGCCCGCCTAGTAAAATACTTTGTATCGGAGAGATTGTTGATGCCTGTAAATATTGTAAACTTCCTCCAGTTATAGCTAAGGCTAAGATCCATTACATTGAATGCAGGAATAGCTCCGTCCACTGCTGTAGGGGTAAATTCAGTATTAGTCGCATCCGAATACTGTTTTGCCTGGTAAGAAAATTGATAAGTAATATTAAATCTTGGGTTCCCAAAACTCAGTCCCGTGCGAAACAACAGAGGCGGCACGTTTTCCACCAGTTTATCTGCAAAGGCGGTATTTTTTGTATTAATATACCTGGCATCGATCACTGAAAGATTCGTGTATATATTAAGTCGATATTTTGATTTTCCAAAAGTCAGTGCTTTAAGGATGTCACCTTCAAGCAATACCTCAATTCCGATATTCCGGCTATCTGCCACATTGGTTCGTAAGCGATAGGTCATAAAACTGCTGTCCCTCGTAAAGATCGATCCGATCCTGTCATTGTATTTAAGATAGAATGCACTAAGATCAGCATATAACCATCCCTTGTACGATCCGCGAATACCAAGATCAATGTTATACCCGGTTTCATCGCGCAAGTTGGGATCGACGCGTGCATTCGTATTAAGGATGCGCATATCGTTGAAATTTATCGAACGATAATTTTGTGACGCGTTTGCATAAAACTCGACTCCATTGTCTAATTTCCAGGATGTTCCAAGTCCGAGCAGTATAAAAGAACGGGGGTCGCTTCTACTTTCAAAAATCTTCTCGTTAGGAATAAAGATATTTTGTTTATAGTAGTAACCATCTGCTTTTGTATTGATGTACTCAAAACGTAAACCTGGAGTTATGCTCCAATGGCGGTTTATCTGGAAGATATTTTCTGCAAAGGCAGCAAAATTATCTCCGGGAAAACTGTAATCCGATTTGTCAGGCTCGGTTCCGGTAAATTCAAAATCAGCATCACTTCCATCATCAGCATTGCCTTGTTTACGATCTGTAAGTCCCCTGTAGTACCGCGTACCGATAAGGAATGTACTGTATTGTTCTTTGATTAACTGGTATCTTTTAATAAACCTTAATTCTGATCCAAAATTATTATATCGGTCTTTCATTAAATCCCTGTTACCACCAATATCCGGACGGTTGATATAACTAAGTACTCCTAAAGCCTGCCGGCCTCCCTGCAATGTGAAGTTGCGCCAGTTTAGTTTGCTGTTCTCTGAAAAACTATAATCCAGGTTTAAACTAACCAGGTTCCAGTCTACTTTGAACCAGTTTCTTGACCTTACCGACACCGAGGGATCGAGTTTAAACTGTTCATCGGTGAGTCCGCCTGGTTGTTGTGCCAGATACTTCATCAATGTATATTCACCGGTAATTTTCAGTCTTGGTGTAAGTTGGTAAGAAAGATGTGCATATGCATTATGCTGATCAAAATGACTGTTTGGCCTCCAGCTATCCCCTCTTTTGTATTGGTAAAAGGCATAGTAATTCAGCTTATTTTTAGCTACTGTCCCTCCAATGCTGTTAAATGAGTTAAAAAGTCCGAAGGAACCTGCCGTTTGACGGGTAGTCAGTTCAAAAGGTTTATCCTTTGGTCCCTCTTTCATTACAAAATTAACAAGACCGCCAAATTGTGGACCATACTGTAAACTTGCAGCACCCCGGATAATTTCTATATGATCAAGCGCCTCTGTGGAAGGTGAATAGTAACTTTCTGGATAACCAAGTGCATCAGCGCTGATATCATATCCGTTCTGGCGCACATTAAAATTAGAAGATCGGTTTGGACTCAATCCCCGACCCCCAATGCCCAGTTGCAATCCACCCTGATCATATTCCCAAATATTTAATCCTGGAATGCGCGCATAAATTTGCCGGGTATTATTTGTCGCGAGGTTTGCGTTCAGATTGCGTAGATTTATAAGCTCTGTTTTTTTTCCTGCGTAAATAGCTGTACCCACAACATCATTTAACTTGCCGGAAACAGCTTGTTGCTTGCCCCCTGTTACCACAACTTCATTTAACAACACTGATTCCAGCAACAAATCAATTTTCTTTTCTTTCAAAGGAACTTCAATTATAAGTTCCTTTGTTATAAATCCGGAAAAACTTACTACCAGAGTGTAAGTTCCTTTCTCCAGTTTTGAAAACCGGAAGAAACCATTTTCGTTTGTAACTTGCTGCACATTTAACGGCAAAAGTTTAACTGTTGCACCTTCTGCGGGTTCGTTGCTTATACGAACAGCTCCTTCAGCAACAAATTGTTGTGCTGAAACGCAAATACCGGTCAGTAAAAAAAAGGCACAAAATGCTGTCGCGAATCGCATCATAATTATTTTTTATAAGGAAGTATCCAATTGTAGTGTTTAAGGCTGATGGGTTGAACTGCGAGGTTTATTGTTGAATCAATAAATAAACGGGAGCGCTCTCCGTTGAGTGATACATAGATCTCTGCATATACTTCAGGTTTTTTCCAACCATTTTTTTCAAATTGTTCACGAAGATAATGCGCATATCTTAGTATCAGATCCGGTTGAGTGCTCATCATTTTTTCCTGAAGCGGTGTAAGATAAGCAGCGTTGTGAATAGTTGTAGTTCTGTTATGGCTGCTATCCTTTACTGTAAAATATGCTACTCCCGCTTTCTCCATTAACATTACCCGCCATGAAAAGCGATATCCTTCTTCACTCCAGAATAAATGATCGGGGTAAAAAAGAAACCGTAAAGGAATGATCAGTTGAAAAAAGATATATAATATTATCGCACCTGCATAAATATTGTGGTGTGCTACCCTGAATACATTTTTGGGGTTTGCTTCAGTATGAGGTTTAAAATATGGAAGTTTATGTAGTAACCGTTCATGGAACCGGTCCGAAAAAAAGATGAGACTGCATACTATCATCACATATGGAAACATCCCGATACCCGGAAAAAAAACAGCAGTCGCAATATGAAAAATAACAACTACTATATAAGCATAAGGCCTTGTATTTTTATTAAGCAAAAAGAAAACGATGAAGCAATCATAAATGGCACCAAACCAGGAAAAGAGGTAGGCAACCCATTCCTTGTACATAAATTTTCCTATCAGTGGCAGATGACTTCTGGCAGGTAGCCAGGTTTTCATTGGTTCTGCGTTTAGAAGCCAGTCGGTATTAATTTTTGCAAGTCCGGCGAAAATATAAACAATCGCAATTTGAAATTTCAACAGGTTAATTGTCCAGGCGGGAACAAAATGAAGATTAATACCTGGTTTTAACAGAGCATCAACCGAATAGTTCCGGTTGGCAGGCAACCAAATCATTATGAAAGCAATGAGGCTCACAAAATAATAGTGATTAAGATAGGTTGTTACATCTATCAGCTCGAGATAAGTAAAACCCAGGAAGAATAAAATCGCAGCTATGCGGTAGAATAATCCGATTGTAATCAGCAAACTGCTAATTACAACTATCGCCGTTACCAGGTACATACCGAGCGGGCCAAAGGGTTGAACCCATTCGAAACCGTAATATGTAAAATGAAAGGGTGGTTTTATATAAACAGCATCAATCCATCCCCTCCACCAAAAACGCAAAAGGCTGAAAAACATAAGAAGACCGAACACGATCCTGAAGTTGACCAGCGGGGCAATGGATACCGGTCGCTGCCAGCCAGGATGATTAGTCACCGTCATTATCCATATAAGTTATCTGTACCGCTGTAGCAGATGCCACATCGGTTTTGATGAGTGTAAGCAGTTTTTGCACTTCGCGATACGCATTTTCTATTGCCGGAGCATTCCCGGTAAAAGCAGCAGACATGGGATCCGGGATAACCTGTAATGCTCCAATAGCGATATCGAATTGGGTTATCACATCATTATTAAGCTGGCTTTTGTTTAATAGAACCAGGTAATCGGCAATGCCTGTACCCTGACCACCTGAGAAATATTTTTTCAGGCTGGTGAGATTGGCAATAGCCAGGTCCCTGGAGATTCCTGAAAAATATCCTTCACATTTATCGGCAAATACAATTCCATTGGACTGTTTGCCAAAAGGCCAGCCAATTCTTGGACCCTTCAATGCATCCATTTCGAAAGCAAACTGATTTACCAGGCTCCCGATTGAACTCCCGACATTTGTTTGCATAGAGCTTACAAAACTTTCACGAAAGCCACCATTCCATTGAGCGATGGTTGCTGATATCAGTGTTTTCATCCTGGTGACAATATCTTTCACATATTTTTTTCTCTTTTCAGCATTTGCGCCATTGAATTGCTGAACAGCATCAGGCGAAAATAAGAGATAATCAAGCGCGGGAAATCCCTGGATACTGTCCGCAGCAATCACTTGTGTAAAATCATAGCTACCGGTTTGAATAGCAGCTTCGATTTTTGCCGAAGCAGAAGGAAATGTGTTAATCGTGTTGTTGAGTTGAAGAGCGGCAGCAGGTCCAAAATACAAAGCAGAAATACCTTGAAATGAAATATAGGCATTCTTATACGGTGTTTTTAATGTTTCCCGGGTAATTACAGAAGGTGCATTCAGGAAAGCATTTGCAGTTTCTTCAAACAGTGCAATTTTGGATTGCAGATCCACGTATGCGGGAAGTATTAGCGTATCTGCGTAATTAATCAGCATCTGTTTCTTGAAAGCGTCACCTGAATCAGTTTTATCGCCAGAACCGCTGTCACTTTTACTACACGCATAGACCAGGATCGCGGAAAAGGCAATTGCGGTGATTACTTTAAATTTGTTCATAACTATAGATCTGAATAAATAATTACATTTTTATATATTGAAACAGGTGCCGTAATCCTTAGACCCGGCACCTGTTCGAAAAAGTCTTCAAAAGTAAAAATCCCGCTGTTAATTCTCTTATCCAGCTTAAGGATTAGCCTGCAATTGTCCGTAGGCAGTTGTTAAAATAGTTTGACCCTGTTTCAGCTTCGTGTTTGCAGCATCGGCAGACAGTTCATAAAAATTTGTTTTCAGAATATCGATGAGTGCCTGGTAGTTTGCCGCGGTAAGCGGGCTGTTGGACGGACGATATTTAAGAGCCAGTACAAAACCATAGCCTTCTGACATTGCATGAAATTTTGTTGCGAGGTCCGAGCTACCTTGTGGTAGTGTCAGATATGCATAAGCAGCAGCAGCAATTGTTTTCTCAAGTGTTGATTTGATCGTTGCGACTGCTTCATCGCGACGGGCGTAATCTTTGGCAACGATAGCTGCACGACCTTTGCGAAAAGCTTCGAAAACTATCCCCCCTGCTTTAATATATTGACCTCTTTCCCGGAAATAACCTCCTATTGCCAACGGTTTGTTTGGTTCCGTACTGGCATAACCACGCGCAGTATCGTAATCTTTAGGTATACCCACATATCCAAATGCAAGATCCCAGTCGTGTTGCATCGCAGTGCCCTGGCCAGCAGTTACATTGTTGTTATCTTCTGTTACTGATTTGTCAAGATAACTATAGACCTGGTTCAATTGTAAAGCTCCCATTAGTCCTTTCGCTACTAATTGATTAAACTCAACACCAGAATAGTTAATCAACCTTGAGCCCACTTTTCCCGGCACACCAGGAGTCGCAACCCCTTTATACGACTTACTGACTTTCACCATTGAATCAGCATACTGCTTAATTATCGCTGCATCAGCAACCTTTGTAGAAAGGTTATACCCCAGGGCGTTAATCGCGCTCACAGAAATTGGGAGATTGTTGGAGGTTTCTGTTGTAAAAGCATTGTTTGTGTTTGCCCAGAGATAATTCACAGTATCCTGGCTCAGCTCGCGGCTTGTCGAACGCCCGAGATAGGCAGTAAACCCTGCCCACATACTCACCCTGCCGGTGGCTTCCGCGTATTCTACATTATCAAAAGTATAAGTATTTGGTACCGTATAATCCGGGATAGTTGGACTATCATCTTTATCGCAGGCAGTGAATGCAGTTATAGTACTTAAAATCAGGGCAGAATTAAATAATCTTCTTTTTAACATTTCTTGTTCAATTTCCGGCAAAGAACGTCTCAAAATTGAGTTTGAGTTATCGGAATGCGGAAATTGACTTTCGCGATTGGGAAAATGTAGGATCAGGAGAATAATCTGCCGTATTGAATTCGCTATTTATTTCAAATTCAACCAATTGCTTCATCAATGTCGGGTAGACGACCCAGCTTTTTGAGGAAACGTACATGAGCTTTAAACGCGGAGATAAAGCTATGATTTTGAAGATATGGGATATTAAACTCCTTAGCCGTCGCCTTAACTATGGGCGCAATTGCCGGGTAATGTACGTGTGAGATGCGTGGAAACAAATGATGTTCCACCTGGAAGTTAAGTCCGCCTACATACCAGGACAACCATTTATTATCAGGAGAGAAGTTCATCGTTGTGTGCATCTGGTGAATTGCCCAATCATTCTCTATAATGCCTTCTTTATCCGGCATAGGATGACTGGTTCCTTCAAGAGAATGAGCAAGTTGAAAAATAACTGTTAGCACAACCCCGGCAACGAAATGCATTAATAAAAAGCCAGTGATCACTTTAATAAAGGGAATATCAAAAAAAAGAGTCGGCACCACCAGGAATATAAAAAAATAGAAGAGCTTGTCAATTATCAATCTGAGCAACAATATCCTATAGCTTCTTTCCGGTGCTGCATTTACCTTGTTGCGCCTGTATCTTATCCATTGCAAAAAGTCCTTGGCTGTTGCCCAATATATAGTAGTTAATCCATATAAAAAAAAGGCATGCCACCATTGGTATCGATGAGAAGGACGACGGAGCGAATGAGGCGACAATCGCAAGGCTGGTTTGTCTGCGATATCATCGTCCATGCCGGTAATATTAGTATAGGTATGATGCAAAATATTGTGCTGCAATTTCCAGTTGACTGTAGAGCCACCCATCAGGTTTAGTACATGAGACATACACCAGGCTACAAATGGATTGGAGGAATACGCACCATGATTGGCATCATGCATAACACTCATACCTAATCCGGCCATGGCTATACCCGTAAGTGTCCAAAGTAACAGACTAACAATCCAACCAGGCGAAAAGATTAACATCACCACAAAAGGAGAAAAATAAAACAACAGAAGTATGATTGTCTTTAGAAAAAGCTTTTTATCACCAAGCTTTGAGAGTTTTTTATTGAGAAAGTATTCATCCACCCGCTTCTTAACAGTTGAAAAGAACAAATTATGGTCCCTGTTAATAAATTTAACCGCACGTTTCCGGGATATTATTGATTTAGGCATAGCGAATGTATTTAATGACACAGGGTGCTTCTTTCAACAAACATAACGGAGTGCCATTACTTCACTCTTGCATAGTCGGCTTGAAGCGTGATGGATTATTCAATTCAATATAATCATTTAACCTGACAGCACCGCGTTAATGATGCATTGTTTGTCAACATATCTGGAATGTTAGATAATCAATTCACATACCACCCAACAATAATTCCTATACTAAATAATAAATTTTAACCTGGATCTTTATGTATGTAGTTTTAACAATTTTGTGAGGTCATTTTAATTGTAAAAAAAACATCAGAAAATGAAACTGGAAAACAATTCACCCATTTTTCAACAGGGCGAAAAACTGACAAATGAATATTTTACAGGAGACGCTTATCTTAAGGTACTGCTGGCAAGAGACAAAAACAGCGATTTTGTGATTGGCCACGTAACTTTTGAACCGGGTGCGAGAACCAACTGGCACACACATCCAAAAGGCCAGGTCCTCATCGTTTTTGAGGGGGCTGGCTTTTACCAGGAAAAAGGCAAACCTGCACAGCCAATACAAAAAGGCGATGTCATAAATATTCCGGAGAACATGGAACATTGGCATGGTGCTTCATCCGTGAGTAAACTTGCGCATATCGCTATAACAAATTTCAAAGATGAGGTAAACGTAGTTTGGTTGAAGCCTGTTTCGGATGATGAATATGCAACCGTTAATGTAACTTGATCCATGCTAATTAAAAGAACAAAAAAGTCCTGGTTACAGGCAATACCATTTGCCCTCATACTAACTGCAACTTCAATGCACACACAGGTAAATACTGTGGGCAGTCAAACACCAAATACCAGTCAGCAAAAACCCGTGTTGCAAGCAGTTGAGCCGGATATGATGGTGCGAATTGCTGAAATTGAAATCATACCACAATTTGTGGAAGAATATAAATCCATCTTGAAAGAAGAAGCGGCAGCTTCAATTAGACTCGAGCCGGGTATAATAGCCATTTTCCCTATGTACGAGCAAAACAACCCGGCCCAGATAAAGATTGTAGAGATATATTCCAGTAAAATTCCTTATCAGGCGCACTTAAAAACGCCACACTTTCAGCATTATAAAACAACCACAGCGAAAATGGTAAAATCATTGAAGTTGGTTGACATGGAAAGTATAGACAGAGACATGATGGTCGAAATTTTTAAAAAATTGAAATAAGAAATCCATTTTTGACCTACAAATTGTTAAGGTACTATTGGTAGAGTAAATATTTTTTCCGCATTTTTTTATACTCACTTAATCCTGGCTCCCAACTTGCCCTGATTTCTTTTTCAGATTTGCCGTCGATAATCTGCTGGCGAAAATTTCCTAACCCGATCTGTTGTTCGATCGTATTCATTTCTCTACTCAACTTCGTATCAAAGAATTTTTCTTTGTGCGGATGGGCGCGATAAAGTTCCATGATCCACCGGAGGTTTATCTGCCTGCTTTTTCTTAACAGTTCAGTGTCATATTTACGCAGGTCAAGACCATAACAAACCTGATCCATGAACAAAGGAGTTTCAGACATGCCTTTGATGCTGGTCGGTGTATATGAAAAATCAAATTTGCCTTTCAATTCAGGGCTTCCGAGAACCGTGAATGGGAAATAAGTGCCACGGCCATGATTCACATAAACGCCTTCGAACATACAGGTTGAAGGATAAAGCAGGATAGACTGCTGGGTATTCAGATTGGGAGACGGAGGTACAGGCAGCGTATAACGCATTTCATGATCATAGTTAGCTACAGGAATAACACGGATCCTGCACTTTGCTTTGTTCGTCAACCATCCTTCACCGTTAGCCATCTGTGCAAATTCACCAACGGTTAAACCATGTGACATCGGTAATGGAAACATACCAATACCCGATCTATACTTCATATCCAGGATAGGCCCATCTATTAAATAACCATTGGGATTAGGACGGTCAAGTATCAGGATCTCCTTACCATTTTCAGCACAGACCTCCATTAAGCGCGCCAGTGCATTTATATTTGTATAAAAGCGGACGCCGACATCCTGCAGATCATAAATCAGGATATCTACGTTAGCCATATCTTCCTTTGACGGTTTGTTCTTTCTCCCGTATAATGATATAATAGAAATACCAGTAGCCGGATCTGTTTCATCCGCAATGGCCATGCCGGCGCTTGCATTACCACGAAATCCATGTTCCGGCCCGAAGACCTTCACGATATTTACACCCAGGGTTTTCAGACTATCAACAAGATGTCGTTTACCAATGATAGTTGTGGGATTTGCCATGATAGCAATTCGTTTGCCTTTCAGATAAGGAAGATATTTGCCTGTTTGATCAGCACCTGTGAGGATCCTTTCCGGATTTGCAGTTTGTTCGAACGAATTCAGGCTTACAAACAAAAAGGTAAAAAATAATATCAGCTTCATATTTGGCTTATTAATTAAGTCGTTGTGAATATACGTCGTGATTGTTGATAAATGTACAACCTGGTCCCGCGGGCTTGCCACTAAAATGTCTGAGAAATTTTTAATATTAATTGTTAGCAAATTAATAATTTGTTAAAGTCATCACGAACATTTTACTTTGAGCAACCTGAATCTGTACCAGGCATGTTTCGAACCCAACTACGAAACATGTCATACCCGGATTTATTGATGATGAGTAAAACACATTGACTCCATCATCGAATTACAGCCCCTGAATTTATCCTTAAACGCAAGCCGCGCTTCCCTTAGAAGCATTAACAACGATTATCAAAGTGCCAGCCAAAAGCCGGAATGGATCAATATGTCCATACCTGCCGGCTATTTAGCCAGTAATATCAAAGAATGTTTTCATTCAAGACAGTTTTAGACTTTGTATATCTTTTTATCACATATAAATCACAGAAATTGGACCTCACTTTATTTTTTTCCAGAATCAGCAGAAGTTTGCCTGATAAGCTCATTCTTCTAACAGTTTTAATTTTGAGTTTCAACACTGATGTCCTTGCAAGGCCTTCAGCAGATTATCAGACCGGCGACCAGGCAGAAATAGAAATCAGGGGTATAGTCACTGATAACCAAAAGAACCCAATAGCCGGTGCAAGCGTTGGTGTAAAAAATCTAACCGGCGGAACAGTTACGGATTCACTCGGGAATTTCAAAATCACAGTTCCAAATGGAAATGAGAGCCTTGTTGTAAGTTATGTTGGCTACGCTACACTCGAGATAGCGATTGGCAATCAAAAATTTTTAACCATCATACTTGGAAGTGGTAAAAGCCAGCTTGATGAAGTGGTAGTAGTTGGTTATGGCACACAGAAAAAATCAAGTATAACAGGTGCGGTTTCTTCTATTACCATGAGCCGGGTCACAGACATCCCGGTCACCAATATGTCTAATGCATTGGCAGGTCGTGCCGCAGGTGTTACAGTTGTAAACACTTCGGGATTGGCTGGTGCATCATCTACAATCAGGGTTCGTGGAAGTTTTGGAGAACCTGTTTATGTTATCGATGGTATTATTAAGGACAAGGCTGCATTTGACGCACTCGATCCCAACGAAATTGATCAGATGAGTGTGCTTAAAGATGCAGCCACTGCATCAGTTTACGGTGTTCAGGCTGGAAATGGTGTTATGATTATCACTACAAAAAAAGGTTCACCGGGTAAACCTGTTTTTACGGCGCAGACATCTTATACAACTGCGCGCCCTACCCTGACGCCACTCGCAGACAGAACAACAGCTACCGATGAATTAATTTATCAAAACAGGGTTGTGCAATGGGCAAATGAATATAATGGTAGAAACGATCCATTACCAAACAACCAGGGCATCTTTGACTATTTTAAAGATCGATCCTACAATGCAAATGACTGGGTATGGAGAAATCCAAACAATCAGAAAGCATTAATCAGTGTTAGCGGCGGCAACGACAAAGTAACTTATTACTCCATGCTCAGCTACACAAAAGAAGAAGGATCCTATATCAACCTGGATTACAATAAATTCAATCTCCGCACGAATGTTAACGCAAAGATTAGTAATGCCATCTCACTGAATCTTAACCTTTCCGCGTCACAACAGGGTTCAGACCGCTTCTACTGGCCTTTTTCCGGAGATGATGATTATGATGTGGCTGATTTTTACAGGGTTACTTTTAACTGGCCCAAGCTGTTTCCGTTTTATATGAACGCTGATGGCACTGTTGCTAATCAAATAACAAAATACCCGGTACAGCCTGCTATTGGCACCTTTCAATTGTGGAACGTTATCGACATGGTTCAAGGCAACCGTTACATAGATACAAGAAGACGACAATTAAATCCAATCCTCACACTTGACGTTAAACTGGACGATTTTGTAAAAGGACTTTCAACAAAGATTGTTGGAAATTATGAAGCAAATGACTACACGCGTAAAAAGTTTCTTACTTATCAGTATAATTATAAATTCATTTCTGCTGATCCAAGTAATAATCCTTACCTGCCCGGACCACCTGATCCCAACCAGATTAACGTGTTCACTTTTAGCCAGAATCAGCCTTTCCTCCAATACGGTCTACGCAATGGCTGGAAGTATCAATTTGATTGGTACCTGAACTATGACCGGAAATTTGGAAATCATTCCGTCAATGCAATGGCGGTATTTGAGCAGGCTGATAGCAAACGAATCGATATCTCGTCTACCGGATACGCACCTGTATCCTCAATCGATCAGATGTTCGCTTACTCCACCTCAGCGGGAAACAGGTATGGAGATGGTTCTGAATTTATTGATCCGGCTATCACCAGGCAGGCCTGGATCGGAAGAGTCAATTACAACTATGCCAGTAAATATCTTGTTGACTTTTCATTCAGATACGACGGAACGGTGTTAGCTGCAAAAGACAAACGATGGGGCTTTTTCCCTTCTGCATCGCTGGCATGGCGAATTTCACAGGAGTCATTTTTTAAAGACAATGTATCATGGGTAAACGAGTTAAAACTACGTGGAGGTTATGGTAGCACGGGTAACCTGGTAAACGTCGGTAATGCGCAGATAGCACCATTTCTATATACTCCGACTTATACCAATTCCGGTGGATATATGTATGGCAACACTTATTACATCAACATAGCAGCAGGTCCCACACCTGTACCCGAAATAACCTGGGCCACCAACTATGAAACCAATCTCGGACTTGATTTCGCAGTCATGAATAGCCGGCTATCGGGTTCGTTTGATATATTCAGGAAGAAAAAGAAGAATATTCTTGGCGCACGCACCATTACGCTCCCGGTAACTTACGGGCAAGCACTGGCACCTGAAAACTATGCTGCAAGCACCTTTGAGGGTATTGAACTATCCCTGCAATGGCAGGAACGCATAGCAGATTTTTCTTACTCCATTTATGGCAATCTCGGGTATTCGAGGGACCGTTGGGATATACTCGATCCAGCCAGCGCCTCTTACTACCCGGGTCAGCCACAGGATTTCAGATACCCTGTGGGTCAACCAAATAACAGGTTATTCGGTTACGAAGCCGTTGACCTTATTCGTACCCAGAAAGAACTTGATGAACTGATTGCTTCAGGATATACCACATTCGGAAGAAAACCTTATCTGGGTGGTATCAGGTATAAAGACGTGAGAGGCGCAAACTTTTCCAAAACACCGGATGGTAAAATTGATGATAACGATGTTGTATTGTTAAGTAACAACGCGCTACCACGCATCAATTTCGGATTAGGTTTTAGCGTTTCGTGGAAAGGAATTTCTTTGGAGGCTTTAATGCAGGGCGTAGGAAATTACGACAGGATGATCAGCAACCAGGATGGTGAAGGGATGCGACAACATGGCGGTTCCATAAGACCTTACTATCCGATATGGACAACCGATGTTTGGACACCAGAAAATCCAAGTGCAAAATATCCAAGACCTATAGGACAAAACTGGTTGGAATCGGGAACGCTTGGTTCAAGTTTTTGGCTAAAAAACGGGGCTTATCTACGTTTGAGAAATCTCAATATCTCCTATAACCTGCCGGCAAAATGGATGAAGCCGTTAGGAATGACAGGTACACAGATCTTTTTGAATGGAACCAATCTTCTCACCTTTTCAGAAATCAAAGAATTTCATGATCCTGAACAATTGAATTATGACTCCTACCCTGTTATGAAAACATTCACGGTAGGTCTTAATATCAAGTTTCAATAGTCAGAAATATCAAGGAGCACCAAAAAAAATCAGGAATGAAAAAGATATTGTTTTTAATAGTAGTAATTGTATCACTCACAAATTGCTCGAAGGTTTTGGATATACCAAATTTGACTGGTTATGATCCAACCCTGGTATGGAATGATCCAAATTTAGCAAATGCATATCTCGGGAATATTTATGAAAGTACGTTTGGCAACTGGACTGTCAACGCCGACGGACAAAGTGATCAGCTGGCGGGAGTTCCCTTTCCCATTAATAATATTACAACAGTAAATGCGGGAGCGTTGGTAACTATCCCAGCCATAGGTAATGGTGACTGGTTAACCAATTACAACCGCATTCGTTTGATCAACCAGGGAATTGTAAGCACGAACAACAGCACACTTACACAGGCTGTAAAGAATAATTTATTGGGGCAATTTTATTTTCTCCGGGCGTATACTTATTTTGGATTGGTGCGGAATTATGGCGGCATACCTTATCTGAAACAACCGCAGGACAGGTATGCTGATAGTCTCAATATACCAAGAAACTCAACTGCAGAAAGTTTTGATTTTATGATCCAGGATATTGATTCTGCCATACTGCTGCTACCACGCCGTATTTTAGCAGCATCTGCTGACTGGGGAAGAATTGATGGAAATTTTGCGCGTGCCATGAAAGGAAAGATCATGTTATACAAAGCCTCTCCACAGTTTAATCCTGCTAATCCCTGGAACAACAAATACTGGAATGAAGCTTATACGGCTACCAAACTTGCATACGATAGCCTTTATGCCCAGGGTTACAGGTTAGTTGGAGATTATGGACAGATAGCATTATCAGAAAGAAATTCTGAAGTGGTTTTTTCGGTTACCAACTTATTTCCCAATAAAGTGACCTCATGGGATAATGGCGTTCGTCCGGGTTCGCTAAGCCGGGGTCCGGCCCTTACCGGCCCTACCTGGGAAATGGTGAAAGCATTCCCGATGAAAGACGGTAAACAATATAACGATCCGACCGGATTGTATTATTCAACCGATGTTCAGTTCCTTCAATCATACTGGCAGAACAGGGATCCAAGATTTGATAAATCGGTGTTATGGAATGCAAAAACTTATCCTGTTGCTGGCGCATCCACAGGTTACAGGCAATATACCTCGGTGGGAATTGCAGATGCCCTGGACAATTTTGGCGTAAATCCAAACACTTCTACGAAATCACAGAATAACAACAGGTATACTGGTTTTTTTATTTTGAAAAACAGTAACCTGTCACTTACACAGGCACAGGTGCAGAGTTATGATGTGGACTATGTTGTGATGCGATTTGCAGAAATAATGTTGAATTATGCAGAAGCAGCTAACGAAATGGGGAAATCAACTGAAGCACATGAAATGTTGAAACAGATACGTCAGCGCGCTGGTATCGATGCAGGCGGAGACGGCAACTACGGACTTTTGCTGGCTCCTTCACGTGAACTGATGAGAACTCAGATCATGAATGAAAGAAATATTGAACTCTGTTTTGAGGGTTTCCGTTTTCATGACCTACGTCGCTGGCGGAGGTTTGATGTATTAACGGGCAAGGTAAAAAATGGCGTGGAAGCGATTGCAATCAATCCAAATGGAAGTGAAATTCCGGTTACTGCTGCACGTCCACTCGCACTTGCCAATCAGTTGACCGAAGCAAATTTTAAATACAGCATTTTAAGAACGCCACAATCAGGTGTAACAGTAAACACGTTGCCCGACTCTTACTATTTTGCACCTATCCAACAAAATATTATTGCTGCCGGTAACAAAATAGAACAAAACAGGGATTGGGGCGGATCGTTCAATCCAACTCTGGAATAAGGGCAAGCAAACCATTCGTTGAATTAAGAGCCATGGCCTCCATTAATGTGGGCCATGGCTTTTTCCATCGTGGGCAATAAGTATTACCAACTATTACCCTTAGTGGTAAACATAGTATTAGAAAAATGACTATAAAGTACTTGTAAATCAACATCATTTCACCCTATCTTAGCTGACTTAGACTTTCATCTTCAGGTCCAGTTCCTAATCAGTTATCCCGACAATGAACCAAATAATTGACCATGGTCTTCCCCATTATGGCTATGGCAAAACACTATCATCCATTTTAGTGTCTATAACTATCTTAATCATTTCTTTTATTCCTCGCTCAGTCAACGCACAACCTGCTCTTGAATTTGCTCATCTTACCATCAATGATGGCCTTTCACAAAATACCATCAACTGCATACTGAAAGACAAACAAGGTTATATGTGGTTCGGTACCCAGGATGGGCTTAACAGGTATGATGGCTATCAGATTAAAGTATACAAGCATAATCAAAGAGAAACAAGCGTTCTTTTCGCCAATCAGATTTCAGCGCTCTATGAAGATAAAACCGGCAGGCTGTGGGTAGGCTCAGACGGCGGCACTTTACATCAATACGACCGCGGACTTGACTTGTTCATTCCGTATAAAGCCGTAGTTAACAGTACTGATTCGGTTATCAGAGATGTAAATTCCATTCTTGAAGATAAAAATGGAAATCTATGGGTCGGAACATTTACCGGTCTTTATAAGATTAACACGAAGGCCGGTACAATAAAACATTTCAGCCAGTCGACCGAAAATAATTCAATATCCGGCGAAATCATCAACAGTATGCTGGAAGACCTGCAGGGGAGATTTTGGGTGGGTACTGAACTTGGGCTTAACCTGATGGACAAGGCAACCAATCGTTTTCGCCGGGTGATACCCCCTTTCAGTAATGAGCAGCCAGCTGATCTATACATAAACACAATCCTGCAGGATGAGTCGGGAACAATCTGGATTGGAACACAAACTAAAGGACTTATGGCACTAGACAGCTTGTGCCGGTTTTCCAGTATGAATAGTGAATTTGCCAGCGCCCTGTTACTTCCCGATAACAATGTTCTATCTCTCGCAAAAGCTGGTAAGAATCAGATCTGGATTGGTACTGAAAATGGCTTAAGCTTATTGAATACGATATCTGGAAGCATCCATACTTATCGGCCCGATGAACAAAGGCCCGGAAGTCTGAATAACAGTTCAATCAACAGCCTGCTGACAGACCCTTCAGGGATTCTGTGGGTTGGCACTTATGCCGGAGGAATTAATATTCATGATAAAAATCTTACAACATTTACGCATTACAAAAACAATCCTTATCAAAAGACCAGTCTAAGTTATAACGTGGTTACCTCGTTTGCAGAACTTACCAACGGAGATTTGTGGATAGGTACTGACGGCGGAGGTCTTAATCGTTTCTCCGCGAAGACTAACACGTTTAAGCGTTATGAGACACAACTCAGCAACAAACCAGATCTATCGAGCAATGTAATACTGTCGCTTCTGAGTGACGCAAACGACCATGTTTGGGTCGGTTCATACAACCGGGGACTTAGCCTCCTGAACGCAACAGGTAAAACAGTTAGAAAATATATCAAAGGCAGCAAAGATACCGACCTGAGCAGCAATAAAATTTTCAAGCTCTTGAAAGACTTGAATGGAGACATATGGATCGGAACTGACGAAGGAGGTATTAATGTAATAAGCGCAACTAACAAAAAAATTACAAAATACATTAATCATTCAGGTGATTCAACAAGCCTGAGTAGTAATGATATAAGAGCAATGTGCCTTGATCGCCAGGGAAATATCTGGATCGGGACTTATGCCGGAGGACTAAACCTTTTCGATAGATCTAAAAAATCTTTTAAAGTATTCAAAACTAACAGTAGCAAGCTCAGCTCCAATTCAATCCAGTGCATTTATCAGGATAGCCAGAAGAATCTATGGATTGGAACCCTGGGTGGTGGTTTAAATATTTATGACTACAAGACAAAAACGTTCACATCTATACTAGAAGAAAAAGGCTTACCCAGCAACGTTATCCATCATATTGAAGAGGACAATCATGGAACGTTATGGATCAGTAGCAACAAAGGAATCTTCACCTTCGATTTGCACACCAGGAAAATCAGATTTTACACCTTAACCAACGGTATTCAGAGCTATGAATTTTTTCGCGGTGCAGGCTATCGCAGCCGGAATGGTACAATATACTTTGGGGGAGTGAATGGCTTTAATGTTATTTCTCCCGAAAAGGTTGCGGTAAACAAAAACACTCCTCCTGTAATTTTGACTGATCTGCTCCTCTTTAATAAATCGGTACAAATTGAAAAGAACACGCCTTTGGCACAACATATTAGTTTAACCAGGCATTTTTCGCTTACACATGACCAATCCAGCATCAGCTTTGAATACATTGCTGTAAACTATACCGTACCAGGTGCAAATAAATATGCATACAAACTGGAAGGATTTGACCGTGAATGGAACTATGTTGGAACAGGGAGAAAAGCCACTTACACTAACCTGGGCCCAGGAACCTATACATTCCTGGTCAACGCTTGCAATAACGACGGCATCTGGAATAATGAACCTACCCGTGTAAGTTTTACCATTAAAGCTGCCTACTACAAAACGTGGTGGTTTTATACGATTATGGGTGGCATCCTTGCCGGTCTCATCATTTTTGTATATCGCCTGAGAGTAAGCCAAATCGAACAACAAAAAATTGTTCTCGAAAGCCAGGTAAAAGAAAGAACCCTGAAACTCCAGGAATCAACTGAAAACGAACGCCGGGCCCGCCGCGAAGCAGAGGTGGCAAATAAGGCCAAAAGTGTATTTCTTGCAACGATGAGTCATGAAATCAGGACACCGATGAATGGCGTAATTGCTACCTCTGCATTGCTGGCCGAAACAGCATTAAGTGATGAACACAGAAGATACACTGAGATCATAATGACAAGTGGTGAAAAATTACTTGGCGTAATAAATGATATCCTTGATTTCTCCAAGATTGAAAGTGATAAGATTGAACTGGAGTATCTACCGGTGAATTTGCGCCAGCTGATAGAAGAGGTACTGGATCTTTTCGCTGGTAAAGCCTTTGCCCAGGGTTTAGATCTCGTATATGAAATTGATGCTGAAGTACCTGAAAATGTGATGGGTGATTCAACAAGGCTGAGACAGATAATTATTAACCTCGTTGGTAATTCCATTAAGTTTACTCAGTGCGGACAAGTTTTTGTTATCGTTTCAACAAAAAGCTCCACATCCGGCGACATTAAACTGTGTTTTGAAGTAAGAGATACCGGAATTGGAATTCAAGCCGATAAACTGGCTACAATCTTTGATCCCTTTACACAAGCAGATTCGTCCACAACACGCAAATATGGAGGTACGGAACTTGGTCTAGCGATATCCAAACACCTGGTTGAATTAATGAAGGGCAACATCTGGATCAAGAGTGAACCGGGAAAGGGAACTTCATTCTTTTTTACAATCGTCACAATCCCAGCCAGTGAACAACAATCTCATTTGCAGGTATCTTGCCCTGAGCTGGAGGGAAAACATGTTTTGATAGTAGACGATAACCCCACAAACCGACTGATACTAAAGAAACAGCTGGAACTATGGCGAATGACTGTGCAGGACGTTGAATCAGGAAATATTGCTTTACAGTGTTTGTCAGACAATGAACGTTTTGATATCATCATTACAGATATGAAAATGCCTGGGATGAACGGACTGGAACTATGCGAAAAAATTAAAGCGAAAGGTTGTCAGTCACCTATAATATTGTTAAGTTCTATGGGAGATGAGAGCACCAAAGCGCTTAGTGCAAGATTTAATGCAATCATCGCAAAACCCATAAGGCAAAAAGATTTAAGAAACGCAGTGGAACGCTGTTTTATCTTGCGCCCGGACGAGATCAATGAAATAGCCTGGAAATCTGAATTCTCAACAAATTTCGCGTTGAAATATCCATTAAACATTCTTATCGCTGAAGACGACAAAGTAAACCAGGAGCTGATACTGATGATTATGACAAAACTTGGTTATACCGCTTCGATAGTTCAAAACGGTGTGGAAGCTGTCAATGCAGTACAACAGCAACGATATGACCTGGTGCTGATGGATTTACAAATGCCGGAGATGGATGGATTGGAAGCGACCAAATGCATAAGGCAATTGTCGATAGATCAACCGGTGATCATTGCCCTCACTGCAAATGCAATGCAGGATGACAAAGATCAGTGCCTGCAAATTGGCATGAATGACTATTTAAGCAAACCGCTTGACATAAAAAAGCTGTTACCAACATTGGAGAGGTGGTGGACCAATATACCAACTGCTCAGTTTAAGTCATAGTCTTTTGTCCGAGAAAGTCAATTGGCTCATCTATCAAAATATTCTTATATTTTGATAACCTTTGTCCCTTTTACCATAACTTAATCTTGCATTTGGTTGGAGAAATGTTAGTTGATGAAACGATATAATTTCAAAAACAATGAATCCCATTTCAAAAACTGCTTTAAAATTCCTGATGTACTTATTGGTACACTCCAATGTCTTATCTCAGCAAGACAGCATAATTCCAGAAAAAGCGATTGGTAATTTGCTCGATATCGGTGGATGGAAATTGCATTATAACTATGTGAAAGCTACCAATCAAAATTCGCCTACAATAATTTTTGAATCTGGCATCAGAGGATTTTCTTTTGAATGGATTCCTATTCAACAAAAATTGACATCCATAGCAAATTCCTTCGCCTATGACAGGTCAGGTTATGCATGGAGCCAGTTAGGCCCGAAGCCGCATACATTAAAGCAAACTGTTTATAATCTGCATACCCTTTTAAGGAAGGCCGGCCTTAAACCACCTTACATTTTAGTTGGAGCCTCGCACGGAGGTATGGTTGCAAGGCTTTTTACACAAACCTACCCGGAAGAAGTCATGGGTCTCGTATTAGTTGATGCCGCTTATGAAGATGGTGTACAATACATAAATGGTAAAAAAACTTATGCCTCATTGAATGCCGGGGGAAAAAAAATTCCTGAGGTAAAGACGCAGGCGGACGATACTGACAACAACCTTGCCCGGACTCAGGAAGCAATAACGGCTATCGGAGGAGCATTGAAGAGCATGGGATTTCCATTCAAATCAGTAGAACATCCATTTAATATGTTACCCGACTCCATTCAAAAATTAAGACTATGGGCCTTAAATCAATTTGAATTTTATGTAGCTAATGAAAATGAATATATACTTGATGAAAAGGTAGAAATTATCAGGGAGAGAAAAAAAACCCCATTCATGTTTTCGGACAAGCCACTCATAGTTCTTACTGCTACCAGCTCAGGTAATCCAAATGATCCTGATGAGATAGACAGGCTTAAGAATCAATCGGAAATGACAAACCTGTCAAAAAACAGCAAACAGATTGTAATTAACGATAGCGGTCATCACATACATGTAGAAAAGCCTGACATTATTATAGAAGCAATCAAGATGATTATTGGTGGCTTAAAACAGGAACGCTAAGATTTACAGGACGCAGGCCACTTTACATTTTTTTCTTGCATAATTGCTGTGTGGCTTATGACTTCGCCAACTTTACAAGTGGAAATTGACCTTGTAGAAATAATATATTGTTTTCACGATATGCAAGCAGAATCAAGTAAATTGTATTTGTTATCTGGATATTTCCAGTCCCTTTATAAATAACAGTGTAAACCAAAAGAACCATGCTTAAGATCAGGAAAGTAATCTCCTTCCTTTTGACGTTTCTATTATTATCTGTTATCAGCTTCTCCCAGGAAAATACCGCTGCCGTGAAAGGAAAAGTTATAGATGACAACGGATCTCCACTTGCCGGTGTAAGTATCCTGGCCGTCAATACTACGACGAATGTAAGTTCAGGTACGCAAACTGATTCTTCGGGTATATTTAATTTTTTACAATTGCCTCCCGGACCATATTCTTTTTCTTTTGGGATGATTGGTCATCAATCGGAAAATCTTACCGGCTATACACTCAAAGCAGGTGAAACCACGACGATCAATGTTACTTTAAGCGATTCTTCGCAGGGATTGGAACAGGTTACAGTTGTAGGTTATGGAAGCCAGCGAAGGCGTGACATAACCACAGCAGTAGTCGGTATCAAAGCGAAGGATATGGAAAACCTGCCGATCAATAACGTTGCGGAAGCGATGGTTGGAAAGATGGCCGGTGTGCAGGTAGTACAGGGTACAGGACAACCAGGAACACCATTATCCGTTAAGGTAAGGGGCGTTGGAACGATTACTGCCGGCACCGAACCTCTTTATGTTATCGATAACCTCCCCACTTCCGGAAATAATCTGAACTCACTCAATACTTATGATATCGAATCGATAGAAGTATTGAAAGATGCATCCTCTGCAGCTATCTATGGTTCCAGGGGATCGAATGGTGTTGTATTGATAACGACAAAACAAGGCAAAAGTAGTAAGCCGGTCGTAAGTCTCAATTCCATGTTAGGCGTACAAAGCGTCGCCGGTAAAATAGATATGCTCGACGCCTATGGTTATGCCTCAATCGTTCGCGATGCGAGAAACAATGCATACAGCGATCAGATGATATCCAATAACCTGCGGCGCCAGTCGCAGGGCCTG
The DNA here is from genome assembly GCF_035489435.1 of Flavitalea sp. Classification (NCBI taxonomy): domain Bacteria; kingdom Pseudomonadati; phylum Bacteroidota; class Chitinophagia; order Chitinophagales; family Chitinophagaceae; genus Flavitalea; species Flavitalea sp. The sequence continues at coordinate 58,700 of NZ_DATHKG010000094.1, read as the reverse complement.
GCTCCAATCAACTTTTCTATTAATGATGACAACCCCACAAGACTCGTAAATACTGCGAACAACACCAATACAATTATCCCGGTTGAAGTATTGCCTTATCTAAACGGTACAAGCGGCCTTGTTAACACGGACTGGCAGGATGAGATTTTCAGAAATGCATTGATACAGGATCACTCTGTTTCTGTTTCGGGGGGCTCGGAAAACTTTCGATATTATACTTCGCTGGAATACCTGAACCAGGAAGGTATTATCGTTAACAGCAACTTCAACAGGTATGGAGCACGTGTTAACCTGGATGGTAATAGAGGAATTTTCAAATTCGGATTAAATTTCAATCCCTCCGCTATCACAGAAAAAAGAGTAAACAGCGATGGTACATATGCAAGTGCTGAAGGTGGTGGCGTGGTTTCTTCTGCATTACACTATGCCCCTATCTGGCCGGTGTATAATCCAGACGGCTCTTACAGTTTTGCTGAGAATTCGTGGAACGGTGATGCAAAAACCACACTGCCGAACGGAACCGTCGTGGCCGGTAACAATCAGACACAAGCCTGGAACCCGGTAGCATTGGCGAAGGAGCAAAAGTTTGATGTAAACAGTTCAAGGATACTTGGAAACATTTTTGCAGAAGCAGCATTTACAAAGGATCTTAAATACAGGATCACTTTTGGATATGATTTATTCAATTACCGGACAGACAAATTCAGGCCTTCTACTATTCCATTAGCAAATACAGCTGGTAACCCCGAAGCCAATGCAACGGGTTCCTCAGAAACAGGTACTTCATTCAACTGGCTGGTTGAGCAAACACTCACCTACAATAAAAAAATCAACGAACACAATTTTGCCCTGTTAGGCGGATGGTCATTACAAAAAGACGATGCAAAAAGCAATTATGCCTTTGCTTCATCCGGCTTCATCAGTAACCAGATTCCAACACTAAATGCCGGGATTGTTACTGCCGGAAATTCAATGCAAAGCCAGTGGTCACTTGCTTCAGGCATAGCCAGGCTTCAATATAACTACATGGGCAAATACCTGTTGACAGCCTCTATGAGAGCGGACGGCTCATCAAAATTCGGTTCTAACAATCGATGGGGTTATTTTCCATCAGTATCAGCAGGATGGAGATTATCGGACGAAAACTTCGTCAAAGCGATCGATTTTATTTCCGATCTGAAATTGAGAGCCAGTTATGGTCTGACGGGTAATTTCAAAATTCCGAATTATGGCGCATTGGGTTCCTTATCATACTATGCTTATGTTTTTGGTGGTGCCACGCCGGGCGCAACAAACGGAGCAGCTCCAAGCAGTCAGCCTAATCCCGACTTAAGCTGGGAAAAAACGGCTCAGATCAATTTAGGTGTAGATGGTACAATTTTCGGTAACAACCTTAACTTCTCGGTTGACTATTATAATAGTAATACAACAGATCTTTTACTGAATGTGCCGGTTCCGCTCTCTACGGGATTCAGCACGCAGTTAGTGAATATTGGAAAAGTAAATAACAGTGGATTTGAAATAAACCTCGGCACACAGCAAAGGTTTGGAAGCCTTATCTGGAATGCATCGGCAAACTTCTCAACCAATAAAAATGAAGTGATCGAACTGGGACCTGGCAATGCAGACATTATCAATACGGGTTCGGTGGCCAACGCATATTTCATCACAAAGGTTGGTGAAGAAATCGGTTCTTATTATTTGCCACAGCAGGCTGGTGTTTTCAAAACCCAGGCCGAAGTAGATGGATACCCGCATTTTGTAGATGCAGCAAGTAATTTTGACCTGGCAACAACCAAACCTGGGGACTTCAAATTCGTGGATGCAGACGGAGACAAAGTTATTGATCTCACAAAAGATCGCGTGATCGTTGGAAGCTATCAGCCAAAATTTACATATGGTTTCTCAACAGATTTCCAGTTTAAAGGTTTTGATCTTTCAGCCTCTTTACAGGGAGTATATGGCAATGAAATTCTAAACCTTGGGCGTCGTTATTTTTATAATCACGAAGGTAATATGAACAATTATGCAGGTGCAGCAAACAGATGGAAATCTGAATCTGATCCCGGTAGTGGAGAAAATGTAAGGGCAAACAGGGTTGGTAAAGGTCAGAATGGTATCACCAGTTCCTGGCATGTGGAAAGCGGAAGCTACCTTAGAATCCGGAATATAACATTTGGTTATTCTTTGAGCGGAAGTGTAATGGAGAAAACAGGTTTTACCAAAGCAAGATTTTATGTAACCGCACAGAACCCGTTTATTTTTACCGGGTATGAAGGATATAATCCGGAAGTTAGCAACCGAACAGCTACTACAACCAATGGGGAAGATTATGGCGTTTACCCGACATCAAAAACCATTTCAGTAGGCATTAATGTCACCTTCTAAACTACCTGGCAATGAAAAATTATAAATACCAAATATACTTTTCAATAGTTGCGATCCTTGCGCTCAGCTCTTGCAAAAAATTCCTCGATCTTAAACCTATCGATTCTCCGACAGAGGATAATTTTTATGTGGATGAGAAAGGTTTGCAGGGTGGCCTCGTCAGTTGCTATGATGCCTTGCAGGACAATGGCCTTTATGGCAACACTTTTCTTTCGCTCACCGAAATCCGGAGCGATAATATGGAAGACAATGACCAGGGTGCCAGTGGCGGTGTTCGCTACCAGATCGAATCTTTTGCAGAAAGGCCGGACAATACCCTTGTTACTGAAGCCTGGCTTGCATCATTCAAAGCTATCTACCGCTGTAATGTAATCCTGAGCAGGGCTCCGGAAATTACAATGGATAGTGTGAGAAAAAAACAGATTATCGGGGAAGCATCTTTTCTACGTGGACTGAATTATTTTAACACCACCAGGTTATGGGGCAAACTTCCATTAATCACCACACCGCAAAAAAGTGAAGAGGCCAGGAATAACACGAGAGCGGATACTGCGGCTATTTATGCCCAGATCATTACAGATCTTACTACTGCAGTGAATAACCTGCCGGAAAGCTGGCCTGACCCACAAAGAGGCCGTGCGACCATCCATGCAGCAAGGGGCCTGTTAGCAAAAGTATACCTGTATCAGAAGAAATACGACCTGGTTTTGTCTACCCTACTACCACTTATCAATTCGATAAACATGAGACAAGGTGTAGGTCTGGTTTCGCAACCGGCCACATTTCCAAATGCAACAAAAACAAGCCTCGACATCATCTTCTCTGCAAGATTTCTCCTCGGTGGCATCGGGGAATCGGCGAGTCAGAATAATCGGCTTCGGAATGTTGGTGGCAATAATGCAGTGATCCTACCGCCGGCTTTGTTTGAACCTAATGATAACAGGCGCGCATTGGCTGCCCCCACAAGTGCCGGTGGTGAACGTCCCGGAAAATACAACGGACCACAGGTGAACAATGAAACAAGTGCGGACATTCCGATTCTGCGTGCTGCCGAAGTGATGCTTATATATGCAGAGGCCCTGAATGAAATTGCTTATGGAAACGCAACAGCTTTCACTGCGCTGAATGCAGTGCGTGTCAATGCAGGTATCACACCACTCACTGCCGCTACGCTGACAAACCAGGCCAGCTTTCGCACCGCTGTTTATAAAGAGCGGAGACTTGAGCTTGCGCTGGAATGTGATCGTTGGTTCGACATAGTACGTACCGGTCAGATGCAATCAATTTTTCCTTTAGTTGCTCCGTTTAGAAAAGTATACCCTGTACCACAAACAGAAATACAAAATATTACAAACCAGTCTGGCTGGCAGAACGAAGGATACTGAAAGAGAGATATGAATTATGAGTTATGAGTTATGAAAGGAGTTATGAGATATGAATTGTTGCTTTTTAATTAAAATTTTTCACTTTGCCATCTTCGATTCGAAACATTATTTTGGTGGCATAGCGCCAGTTTAGGGCTTCAATAATATACATTATGATGAGTTTAAGATAAGCGCCATGTTACATGCTGAATGACAATTCAAAATTTATTAGTTGTTGTATTTAGCTAACCATTTGGCTTTTATTTCAGCCCTTGCATTGATAAATTCAACATCTGTTCCTTCAGCAATTGCATCTAAGGGTAAACGTAATGGCCGGGTACCTTTTTGCATATTAATCAGTTTGAGTACCCCATCTGCTATAGTCTGGGGATCCATCTTAAACGCTGCCATCTTACCAAACAAAGCACCGCCTATAGCATTGAATTTATCTGTAGCAGCCTCTCCGTATTCTGCCGCAATGGCTGCTTTATCACCACTGAATCCAGTCTTGCTTCCATTATTCATTTCTGTCGGATAAACACCGGGTTGTATACTAACATTCTCAATACCATAGTCGCTCAGTTCATCCTGCAAACCTTCAGTAATACTTTCGACTCCAAATTTTGAAGCCAGGTAAGGAATCATAAATGGCAATGTGTGGCCACTTGCTCCCGAAGTAAGATTGATGATAAGGCCATCCTTATTTTTTCGCATGGAAGGAAGTACTGCCTGGTAAGTCCGTATCACACCATAAAAATTCACTTCGAATAGATTCCTGATCTGGTCCAGAGAATATGATTCCAGTAAACCAAAACCTGAAACGCCGGCATTGTTTACCAGAACATCAATTTTTTTATGTTTCGCCAATACTATGTTGACTGCTTGCTGTACGGATGCGTCATTTGTTACATCCATTTCTATCACTTCAACTCCTGGCAAGGCAGCCAGTTCTTTAGCAGCGGCTTGATTTTTACTTGTAACACCGCGCATTCCTGCAATCACGGTATGACCTGCTTTCGATAGTGTGGCGACCATTAATTTTCCAAAACCGGTGCTTGTTCCTGTAATTAAAATTTTCTTTGACATTTTGTATCGTTTTTCTGTAAATAAATTTGAGATACAAAACTACTTTGGTTCAACGCACTACCCCATTGACATTTGATACAATGTTTCTTGATAAATGTCAAAAGGCGTAAATCAATTGCATCATGTAAAATGACTGCACAAGTAAATAAAACAGCTAAGTCATCACTTATGGGTTGAAAATGGATGAAGAAAAGCAAAAGGAATTTGTATTAATGCGCTCTTTACAAAATGCGCTCTTTACATAGCAAGGTTTATTTGCCGGTTATTTGTTTTCTTACCCTACTGAGTGTTTCAGGAGTTATACCAAGATAGGAAGCCAGCATATGGCGTGGTATACGGTTGGCAAGATTGGGAAATGAATTTAAGAATTGCAGGTATTTTTCTTCCGCAGTAAGGCTGATAGCCGAATGGATTCTTTCCTGCGAAGCATTGAGACTTCTGGACAGGATATCATTGATAAAATTATTAAACAATGGTATGTTAATAAGTAATCTTTCGAAATCATCTTTCCTGATAAGTATTACAATAGTATCTTCAATGGCATCTATATTGTATTTGGAAGGGGTGCTGTTCATAAGGCTTTCCCTGTCACCTGCCCACCAGTTTTCAACTGAAAATTGAATAATATGTTCAATTCCTTTTTCATCTACGCGGTATCTTCTGACACAGCCCTGGCAAATAAAAGCATGATAACGCCAAATCTCGCCTTCCTGCAACAGAAATTGATGCCTGCGTAGTTTCTTTATAACGCAAACCTGCTCAATTTTTTCCCAATCGGCAGAAGTAAGATTGATTTTCGCAGCAATATATTTTTCAAAAATTTCAATCATTAACGAACGCAAAATATGCATTTAATTTAACTCGTTTAATATCGCCCATAAATCTAAAATACATGCCAGCCAGATTATTCCGCCGCCCGCAAACTTTTCACAGGATTTGCCGCTGCAGCCCTGATAGCCTGAAAACTTATAGTCAGTTGTGCTATGCACAAAACAATAATGCCACATAAAGCAAATAGCCACCAGGCAGTATCTGCGCGGTAAGCAAAGTTTTGCTTCCAACGATTTATGACCAGTAATGAAACCGGGATTGCCGCAACAATACCCATCAGGACCAGTTTGAGAAAATCACCGGATAATAAAAATAAAATGCTATGGGCTGTCGCACCGAATACTTTTCTTACTCCTATTTCTTTCACTCTTCGTTCTATGTTAAATGCCGCGATCCCGATGATGCCAAGGCAGGCAACGACAAGTGACAAAGCCGTAAAAACAACAGCATACTGGCTTATCTGCTTATCAGATTGATATAGGTTTTCTAATTGTTCGTCGAGGTAATTGTATGAGAATTGCTGGTTCGGCAGAAACTCCTTCCACACTCGCTGAAGGCCTTCAATCACTTTCCTTTTTCGCGTCTGGTCCAGGCGAATTGACAGATCAGAGAAATAATATTCATTTTGATACGTGATACAAGCCGGCTCTACTTTTTGATGAAGTGAATTAAAGTTAAAATCCCGCACGACTCCTACAATCGTTCCCATTGAGTCATCAAAATTATAACGTATAGGCTTACCAATGAGATTTGAGTAAGAACTACCGGAGTCGGAAGCATTCTCCATAAGTCTATGCGCCAACGATTCATTGATCACAAAAGACATACGGTTACGATCATTGGCAAAAGCAGGCGAAAGGTCGCGGCCGGCAAGAATAGGAATCTGGTAGAAAGCGCAATAATTGAAATCCACAAAGAGATTGGTACAGGATATTTCGCGATTTCCTTGTTCACTATAAAATACTATACTGTTGCGATCCAGATTGTTGTTTCCCAGTCTTCTCAGGGAACCAGTAAGGTCCTGAACACCCGGGACCATTTTCATATCACGCATCATAATTTGCTCCCTTTGCATTTCTGTATAACTAACGGGCAAAACAATCACAGCCTCTTTATTGAAACCCATATCATAGTCACTTATGAAATTTAGTTGACGAATAACATGTAGCGTAACCATCGATAAAGTAGTGGAAATCGCAAATTGCAGAACCACGAGGATGCTCCTGATCTGCGATCGGTGTGTTGTAAATATTTTTCCTTTTAATGCATTTACGGGTTTAAGATTTGCCAATGAAATCGCCGGAAAAATTCCGGATAACAAGCCGGTAAATAAAGTCAGACCAATAAAGGCCGGGACCAAAATTGGTTGATCAAGTGGGTTGAAATCCATATTCCGATTCGTTACCCGGCTAAATAAAGGAGTAAACAACAACGCAATGGCGAAACTGATAATAAAAGCCACGAAAGAGAAACAAATAGTTTCAATTAGAAACTGTATAACTATCTGAAAGCGGCCCGCGCCGATTGATTTCCGTACTGCAACTTCCCTGGCCCGTGTAAAGGAACGCGCAGTACTCAGGTTGATATAATTGATAATCGCCAATGCGAGCACGAATAGCGCTATAGCAATCAATACCGGAAGATAGCTACCATTGAACTTTTTTTTGTTCAACGCATCTCGGGTTATATCACCTGAATTAAGATGGGTTTCATGAAGCGGTTGTAAAAAAAGGGCTATCCCATTTTCCGGAACCCTGGCCATATGTTTGTCAAGAAAAGAGGGAAGCCTGGATTCAAATTCGGATACCCGGGAATCCTTTGCCAGTTCAACATAGGTAAAGAGCCAGTCCATTTCCCAGTCACTGATTGTGTCGAGTCCTACATGCGTACTCATGGAGTACAAAGCATCGAACTGCAGGTGTGATTGTTCGGATACATCTTCCATTATCCCCGTGACCATGTATTCTGTAGTATCCCGCCCTTCATGTCTGATCCATCTCCCCAAAGAATTGACCGAACCAAAGAGCGATTTGGACAGTGCCTGAGTCACAACGATACTATTGGGCTGCTTCAGGGCAGTAGCAATATCACCAACTACTAGAGGAAAATCGAATACCTGGAAAAATGTGGAATCTGCACCATATAATGTTGCCATCACAACAGCCCTACCCTTTGATTGTAAGGGAATTTTGTCTGCTGAAATGATTCTCGTAAAATTCCTGACCTGGGGAAATTCGGATTTAAGTGCCGGGCCAACCGGAGATGCCGTTTGCGCTACTTTTCTGGTAACTGCTTCTCCTTTTTCCTGTTTTAGTTCGAGTACCCGGTAAATATTCTTCGAATGAAGTTTATCGAAACCTTTTTCATAGTTAATAAATATGAAAACTTGCAGACAAACTGTAATTCCTACTGTAAGACCTACCAGGTTGATAAAAGCAAACCATTTATGACGTCTGACGTTTCGAATAAATATAGAAAAATAATTTCTGAACATAGTTTATAATTAGTATCAATCCGTACTAAATATAAATTTGTCAAAACTTAAAAGAAATGATGAATTCTTTACACCAGATTATAATAATCCTTGACAAACTACGATGATCTACTTCTCCAGGAGCTTTTTTAGACTGTCAAGCATCAAATTCCAATTTTGTTCGGCTTCTTTTTTGCTTTTTTCGGAGCCATTTTTATCTTGTGTCAGTTTTATAACAGTCTGATCTTTTTCAGCCTTCAGCGTGATGTCAACAGTATGATAGTTTTCCGGTTTGTCAGGCTGTCCCGATAATGGACTAAAATGACTGTATTTTAATTCCTTTTCGGGAATAACCTCAAGGATTTCCCCCTTGTCTTCATACTTTTTGCCCTTCATCTCTCCTTTCCATGTTATGGAGCTTCCTTTTGTCCAATCCGAAATGACTGTTGTACCAAACATATAGTCTTTAATCAAGGCAGGGTCAATCAGTGCTTTCCAGACAGTGTCAATAGAAACTTCAATAGTTCTTTCTGCTTCTGCAATTAAATTTTGAGTACTCATAGTTTTAAATTTAAGCTTCTGTTATAAAACCAATAATATAACCATCCGGGTCAGCGATATAAAACTCCTTTCCATAGGGCATGTTGCGTAGCGGTTGGAGAATCTCTATGTTCTTATTTGAAAGTTCCTGATATAAATCTTCAATACCATCAACTGAAAATACCAGGTCAAGATCTTCCTTATTGTTCCTGTTTTTTCTTTCTTCTATTGAAGAACTTCCAGATTTAAGATGAATCGAACAATTGCCCTGTGACATCCCGGCATAAAATTGTTCATATTGGAAATCCAGGTCGAAATTCAGGATTTTCTTATAAAATTCAATGGAATTCTTAATGTCAGCTACAAGCAGTTGGGGACTCATTTTTTTGACCTTATATTTTGCGTATGTGGCCATATGCTTATTTTGATTTTGTAAGGCTGTTTTGCCATTTTTACTAATTCGAAAAAGCGAATCACTTCCCCTTCGGTGTCTTGCTGAAACTCCACCTTAAGATTGTCGAACAACAATCTACGCAATGATCTGTACAAATCGATTGCCTATTCGTTTCGCCGATCAATAATTTCAGTTGTTTCTTCAATTAACGACTGCATCAGTTCCCATGCTTTTGTATGATGGAGTATCGGTGCGATCTGTCCGCTCCAGAAAAGGATCATGTTCCAATTCTGTTGATCTATGGCGGCTTTCCTTAAGGATGACATAAAATTGGCCTGCAAGGGAAAAGGTAATAATTGTTTTTCTTTACCAACCAGGTCAGTAGCGAGAGTTGTTGTGATGCCACGGCCAAGCCTGCCAGTAAAGACCCGGGATAAGCTGGTATATTTTGAAGCATCTGATAACAACATGCGCCTATGTACCGGTAAGGCCCCGGACTCATCGCAGGCTAAAAAAGCAGTGCCTACCTGGACTGCATCGGCGCCCAGCGTAAATGCAGCTGCTATACCCCGGCCATTGGCTATACCACCTGCAGCTATAACAGGTGTCTTCACTTTATCTTTTATCAATTGCAATAACACAAAAGTACCTATAGTGGATTGTTCTGCAGCTGCTAAAAATGATGGACGATGCCCCCCGGCTTCAAAACCGGAAGCAATGATCATATCCACACCAGCTTCATCAAGGGCTATCGCTTCATCCAGGGTTGTAGCGGCCCCGGCTGTTCTGATTCCAGATTTCCTGCATTGCTCCAAAATATCCGCGGATGGTATACCGAATACAAAACTGAATAGCCTGGGACGAATATCCAATATTGTCTGAACCTGGTTTTCGAATCTTGATCTGAAAGGTCCCGGTTTTCCAGGCATTTCAATACCCGCCCGATCAAAATAGGGTTCGAATATCTTTTTGACTCCTTCGTATTGATCATTGGTTACGGTCCCATCCAGGGTATCGGAATCCGAAACCCATAGATTGATATTATAAGGTTTATCGGTTGAAGCCCTGATCCTGGTATCTAGTTCAACAATTTCGTCGGGACTCAAAGTATAAGCCCCATAGCCGCCCAGCCCCCCGGCGTTCGATACTGTTGCCACCAGTTCGACAGAAGAAAGATTGCCACCAAAAGGACCCTGCAGGATCGGGTAATCGATACCCAGTAATTTTGTGACCTTCGTATTGTACCACATGATTTTTGAAGTTATTAATTTAGATCACAAATCATTTATTTAAATCACTCATCATTTTATTTACTATCACCCACCTGCCCTCAAACTTATGGAAAGAAAGGAACTCATGATAGTAAAAATCGTACATCGAGACTTTTAGTTCAGCAATTGCAATTGAGTTTACCATCCTGATGGAAATAATTTCTCCCTTAAAAGGTTTTCCTGAATCTTTCGGACTTTGCCGGTTTTTAACAGCATGGAAATACTGGTCAAGCGTTCTGAAATATGGCTCACCTTTCACATCTCCAAAAAGCAAAGTGCCGGGATAATAAATATGGGTTAGCAATTCTAAATCGCCTTCATAAATTCCTTTGAAATAATAATCTTCCAGCACCTGCGAAATGACAGCTGAATTTGTATCTATCGTTTCCATATCTTGTGTTTTTTGCCTGCTTCCTCACGATAGAAGTCAGCAAAGCTATTAATGACTGTTTTGAAAATATCAATTAAGGTTATAGCCGGCTGCCAAACCACCATCTACATTTATAATAGCACCGGTTATGAACCTGCTTTTTGCTACAGCAAAGACCATTTCGGCCACATCTTCCACTTCACCTACCCGATTAACAAGATGCAGCCCGGCGCTCTTATCAACTTCAACACCATGCATTGGCGTGCGGATAGTTCCCGGGGCAATTGTATTCACCCTTATATTATCCCGGCCAAACTCAGCTGCCAGTTGTATTGTTAAGGAATGAACAGCTCCCTTGCTTGACATCGCCGCTGTAATTGGAATACCACCAAAACCCTGGTTAACCAAAGGGGTACCAATATTAATGACTACTCCATCCTGCTGTTTTATCATTTGGGGAAGGACAGCCTGCGTTGTAAAGAAAGTCCCTTTCAGATTTGTGTTCAAAAAGCGGTCAAGGTAAACCTCGTCCACTTCAAGAAAGGGTTTCGTTTCAAATATGCCGGCATTATTAACTAAAACATCGGCAGATCCGAATTTTTCAATTGCTATTGATATAAGCTGTTCACCGGTGCTCCTGTCTCTTATGTCGCCCGCTACCATGGCCAGGTTTGGCCCTGCTCCCAGTTCGTAATATACCTTTTCCAACTTTTCCGCAGTAGTTGAATTTATCACGACATTATCGCCGTTTTTAAGAAAATGTTTTGCTACTTCTTTACCAATTCCCGAAGAAGCCCCGGTTATAATTATAGTTTGCTTTTTCATTTTATTATTTTTTATCAGCAGTTATCCCATGTTCACGCAATACAGATACCTGTTCTCCTGCATAGCCCCAATCATCCAGGTTTATCTCTTGTATAACAACATGCGTCAGGTGCGGATCTTTGTTTAGTACGTCCGTGATCAGGTCGGTAACTCCTTTTATTAATTGTTGTTTTTGTTCGCGGGTAACACCTTCGCGGGTCAACTCAATTTTTACGTATGGCATTGTATTAATTTTTGAGCCAAAACTGACTATGCAGCTTTGGCGGTGATGTTTACATTAAGATCAAAATCATTGTAGATAAGCGTATCTCCGAGGTTTTTGAAGAAATTTCCTGAGCGAAACTTTATACCATATTTAGTACGATCCACCACGATCACACCTGAGGCATTTAAGATTTCGTCCCCGATGTTAACGCTGGCATCGAATCCAATTGGATGCGTAATTCCTTTGATGGTTAGATTTCCCTCGATGTGATTGTTGTTTACCTCCGTAATTTCAAATGTAGCTTCAGGATATTGCGCTGTCCCAAAAAAGTCTTCCGAGGCAAGGTGATCCGCAAACTGCGCACTTGTACCCGGATCAGCCAGGTCAAGAATTTTAATCGAAGCAATATCAATAATAAATCTGCCTCCAGTTAGTTTGCCGTCATCTACAGTGAATTTGCCATGTTTAAGGGATATTGTTCCGAAATGGGCCCCGGTTATTTTGCGGCCTGTCCATTCAATGTTGCTTTGAGCAACTGCGATTTCAAAATTTTGCCTTTTCATTTTAATATGTTTTTATTACATCACAAAGATGTATAGGAAATGAGGAGTCATTACGTGACCTATATCACATTTAAAAAGAAGGATTGCTTTTGTGATCTATGTCACTTTTCAGGAGTATAAAGACGGCTTAGCGTTTCCCTGGAAACCCCCAGGTAAGCCGCGATCAGATGTTTGGGAACGATATTGTACAATTCGGGGTATAGAAGGATGAGTTCTTCATAACGATGTTTCGCATCGCTGTTCATAAATGACAATAGCCTTTTCTGTAAAGCCACAAAACCTTTATTGGTGCGCCATCTGAAGAAGTATTCCGCTTCATGAATTTCTTTACACAATTTTTCCCGGTCAATACCGGAAAGACCTAATACTTCAGCATCAGTAATACAGTCGACATTAATCGTTGCCCGGTTGCCATTATATAGGGCATTATAATCGGAGGTCCACCAGGTTGGCATTGCAAATTGAAGAATGAACATTTTTGCCTCGTCATTTATATAAAATGATTTGAGGCAACCGCTCAATACAAAATACTCATAATCCACCTTATCACCTTCGGATATAAGAGCCTGCCCTTTCGTGAAAGACAGAAGTTTGAAATGCGAAAAAAAATATTCGAATTGTTCCCCTGGGAAGGTTGTGGTTTTAGAAATATGCAATCTCAATACTTCCGCTGCGTTCATCGTAGTATAATTTCGGGTGGTTAATGCTGTTATTACGAAATTACGAAAGGCCGCGGCTATTGTGCACACTATCTTCCCTGTAAGTGGATAAACAGGCGCAGCTACCGCAGACCCTTTATTTATTCAGGATCTATTCAAAAAAAACAGCAACACAGGAGAATACAACTGCATTGCTGAGACTATATAAATGTGAAACCGGCCTGGTTTGAAATTAGCTAATTATTTCGTCATGACTAAAAGTGGCTTTCCTTTTTCTACCACATAAGTAGCGAGCTCTGCCGCGTTACCTGTGCCGACGTTCTTTGCAGAATGTATTGTTCCAGCCGGAATAAATAAAACTTCGCCCGCCTTAAGTGTCACAGGTGGCTTGCCCGCTACCTGGTATTCAAATACGCCTTCAATAACATATATAATTTCTTCACCAGGGTGAGAGTGTTTGCCGAACGCAGTTCCTGCATCGAAGTCAACCCGAACCTGCACCACCTCCCGGCCAGGAGCACTAAGATCATAACGCTGCAGGTCGATACGTTTGATTCCGGGTTGCTGTGCCAACCCTAAACCCGGAATCGAAACCGCGACTAAAGTTATCGCAAGAACATAGTTGATGAAACCTTTAAACTTTATCATTTTTATTCATTAAGATCTGAAAAAATATTTATTAGTTTATTTTCTTTAAAGCGGAGATCAGGTGTTTAAAATTTTCCATTATTGAAATTTTATTTCGTCAGATTAAGACTTCCTAAATCCCGACATTTTTATATTTGAGACTTCGAAAAAAAAACCGGACTTTTTTATGCCCGGTTAATATTCTACACCAGGTTAATCTCAACCTTGACGTTCCCTGAAATCGCTTTTGAATACGGACATGTTTGATGTGCCTTTTCTACAATTTGCTGTGCTATTTCTCTATCCAACCCGGGCAGACTTATATTGAGGCGTGCCTGCAGCACATACCCTCCATTTTCTAAACAGAGATCAACCTCCGCATCAATTGCGGTATCTACTGGAATTGTTGTCCGCATTTTGCGTGCAGCAATATCCATTGCTCCTTCAAAACAGGCCGACCATCCGGCGGCAAATAACTGTTCAGGATTGGTTCCGCTTTTACCTGAGCCTGGAGGTGCTAATTTAATTTCCAGGCTGCCATCTGAGCTTTTTGCAACACCATTTTCACGCCCCCCGGTTGTATGTGTTTTTGCAGTATATAATACTTTGGTTGATTGCTTAACGGTGTCCATTGTGTTATTTTTTATTGATTAATATTTATGATAAAGTCTGAAGCGATGATTAACTGCTTTATTTTCTCAGTTAATAAAATTTTTAGGGTACGGATTAGCCTTTGTGTTTATTGTCCTTGTAAATACTTATGATGCTTCCACCCTATCATCGTACTAACGTAGAGACTTAAACGCAGCACGTAATTCTGAAGCAAAAAGATCCGGGTACTCCCACATTGCAAAGTGGCCACCACGTTCGGCTTCGCGAAAGTAAATGAGATTGGGAAAAGCCTTCCTTGCCCATGACTCCTGTGCCCGGATAACCTCATCAGGAAAAACGGTGATCGCAACTGGTATCCTGATCTCGTTTGTTTTTTGATCAGCTGCGCTTATTAAGTTTTTGCCGCGATTTTCCCAGTATATTCTTGATGATGAAGCCAGGGTGTTCGTGAGCCAATACAATGAAAAATTGTCGAGCACATCATCGATCGAAGGGGATTGCTTAGGATCCTTGCCAAATGTCCATTTATCGAAACCACCATGTACCAGCATCCATCCTGCGAGCCCGGCTGGTGAGTCAGTAAGTCCGTAGCCAACAGCCTGCGGCCGCGCGCCCATCATCACCAGGTAGGATAAGCCACCGTTTTGGAGAAAATTTCCGAGGTCACCAATAGCTGCGCGTTCTTTCTCTGTGAACTCCGCAGGAACGGGTGCACCACCGAGAACCGCACCGACTTCGTTGGTTATTGCTGCCGGTAAGTTTGTATGGATACCAAGTAATCCGGCCGGAGCCTGACGACCCATCGCCTCTACAACCCCCGCACCCCAGTCGCCGCCTTGTGCAACATAACGTGAATAACCAATGCGCTTCATAAGAACATCCCAGGTACGGCCAATACGTTCAAGACCCCAGCCTGCCTCGATTGGCCGGCCTGAGAATCCAAAACCCGGAAGGGATGGGATCACAACATCGAAGGCGTCTTCTGCACTACCGCCATATTTAACTGGATCTGTCAGGGGATCAATGAGCTTGATTTGCTCGAAAACCGAGCCAGGCCAGCCGTGGGTTATGATCAGTGGCAGTGCATTAGCATGGCGCGACTTAACATGTATGAAGTGAATATCCACCCCATCAATCTTTGTCATGAACTGGGGGAAAGCATTGAGTTTTGCTTCACCTTTGCGCCAGTCGTATTCGTTTCCCCAATAGCGTACCAGTTCCTGGAGCTTGGCCAGCTGTACTCCCTGCGATTGATCAGCTACAGTTTCTTTGTCGGGCCATCGTGTAGTTTGAATACGCCTCCGAAGATCCTTTAGGTCTGTTTTCGGTATCTCGACATGAAAGGGACGGATAGTCTCCACAGAAGGCATACTCGTATGTGATACGCCCTGGGCGTTGCCGATTGTACCTTGAAAAGCCAGTGCACTACTGAGCATGCTACTGGCAAGAATGTTTGAAGTTTTTTTCATTGTTGATAATTTTTTATTTCAGATATTAAAATTATCACAGTACAGACCCTATCTCCAAGCACCAAACAGTCTGCCGGTCAAACAAGGCATTAAAATGGACATTATAGTTCCCGAAAAGTTTATTTCAACTTAAATCCATACACGCAGTGCCTGCAGCCATTATTACAACAATGGCCCCTCAGTATATGATATAACTCCGTGAATATCCAGCATCCGTTTTCTTTGTAGTAATGCAGGCCTTCGATCAACAACTCCTTTTGGCCCGGAAAACTATGTCCTTTCGCGACTTTTACCTGGTTGTTAATTTGGTCCAGGCAATTCCGGCAAAGACAATCATAAAATGTTTTTTCCAAAAAAGACCGCGCTTCTACTGTAAGGTCAACAGTGTTGCATTGACATTGCTGGATGTCTCCGATCTTGCAAGTGAAGCTGGCATTGCAACGAGGGCAATATTTTTCTTCATGTTTTGAATTCATCGTTCAATTCCTGGTATTGAATTTTTAAAATGGACAGCGCAGGGCTGTTATTAAAGCCCCTGCGATTTGCAGGGGCTTTTCTTTTGCATAATCCGTGGAAACCAAATCCCGAAGAATTGGCTGCATGTATTTTTATGAAATCATTATTAAGCAACCGGAACTTTCACCGCCTCACGCAATTCTTTTGCGGCATTTACCATCTCCATTAACGCTTTTTTTGTTTCGTCCCAATGTCTTGTCTTCAACCCGCAATCGGGGTTTATCCAAAGCTGATCTGCAGGCACTACAGCCTTTGCTTTTTCCATCAGAGCTATCATTTCTGCCTTTGATGGAACTCTTGGTGAATGGATATCATACACGCCAGGGCCAATTTCATTTGGATATTTGAAGTCGGCAAAAGCATCCAATAATTCCATTTGCGACCGGCTGCATTCTATGGTAATAACATCAGCGTCCATATCGGCAATGTTTTGGATGATGTCATTGAATTCAGAATAACACATGTGTGTATGAATCTGTGTATCATCTGTTACACCGCTGGCAGATATTTTAAAGGCACGAACCGCCCATTGCAAATACTCCTGCCAATTCTCTTTACGAAGGGGCAAACCTTCGCGGATAGCAGGCTCATCAATCTGTATAATTTTTATACCTGCTTTTTCCAGATCAACCACCTCATCACGAATAGCCAATGCAATCTGGGTGCAGGTTTCGCTGCGTGGCTGGTCGTTGCGGACGAAGCTCCATTGTAGGATGGTAACCGGCCCGGTCAGCATTCCTTTTACCCATTGTTTGGTAAGTGATTGTGCAAAAGAAGTCCAACGTAATGTCATCGGTGCCGACCTGCTGACATCGCCAAAAATGATTGGGGGTTTTACGCAGCGGCTGCCGTAACTCTGTACCCAGCCATTCTTAGAAAATGTAAATCCCTCCAGTTGTTCACCAAAATATTCAACCATATCGTTACGTTCAAACTCACCATGTACCAAAACGTCGATGCCTGTTTCTTCCTGCCAGCGGATTGCCTTTATCGTTTCTTTTGCAATCAGCTCATCGTACTGCTCTTGTGTAAGTTCACCCTTTTTTAAGTTAGCTCTCCAGCTTCTAACCTCGGTTGTTTGTGGAAACGAACCTATTGTGGTTGTTGGAAACAAGGGTAAACGAAGTGCTTTATGTTGAGCTATTTTTCTTATCGAAAAATCGTTTGTACGCTTTGTATCATTTTCAGTGATTGCGGCAACACGTTGCTTTACCTCCTGGTTATGAATAAGGGTGGAAGTTTTCCGGCTTTCATTTGCTTTTAGATTTTCCCGCCATTTGATATTCGCCGCTTCAGTATTTTCTTTATTTGCCAGTTGTTTCAGTGTTACCACCTCGTCAATTTTTTGTTTAGCAAATGCAAGCCATTGTTTTATTTCCGGGGTCAGCGTTTCGTTGTTTGTTTCCAGATCCAGGTCGCAAGGCGAATGAATCAGTGAACAAGACGGAGCTATCCAAACTCTGGCAGAACCTATTTTTTCAACTGCTTTATCAATAAATGTAAGGGATTGTTGAAAATTATTTTTCCAGATATTTCTACCATCAACAACACCTAATGAAAGATTTGTTTTTGTCTTTACAAAATCAGTCGCTAAGATATCGTCTAACTGTGATGGACAGCGTACCAGGTCAAGATGGATGGTTTGTACGGGAAGGCCCAATACTGTTTGCAGATTGTTGCCATAACATTCAAAATAACTAGCTAAAATGATGTGCAGGTGAGGAAACTTATTTTTAATTTCCTGATATGTTTTGACAATTACCGTTCTTTCAGCTTCGCTTAAATCCAATGATAAACAGGGCTCATCAAACTGCACATAATGAACATTCGTTTCATCCAGATTTTTCAGTATTTCCAGGTAAACGGGCAATAAATTTTTAATCAATTCAAGTCTGTGAAAACCGCTTTCTTTTTCTTTACCAAGCAGCAAATACGATATTGGTCCCAACAACACAGGTTTTGCATTAATCTCATTTTGTTTTGCTTCTAAAAATTCTGACCGTATTTTGTTTGAATACAAGGTAAATTTCTGATTGGCAGTAAATTCAGGAACTATATAATGATAATTGGTATCGAACCATTTTGTCATTTCCATAGCGGTGATATCAAAGCCATCTTTTTGATAGCCTCTTGCCATCGCAAAGAGCAAATCGATATCGTTCAATTGCTTTGCTTCAACCAATGAATGATACCTTTCCGGGATTGCACCAACCATAATACTTGTATCAAGCACCTGGTCGTAATAAGAAAAATCGTTGCAAGGTACCAGGTCAATGCCTGCGTCTTTTTGTAATAGCCAATTCTGCAGGCGGATTGTCTTGCCCGTCTGTAATAATTGTTGTAAAGGAATTTTGCCCGACCAATAGAGTTCAGATGCTTTTTTTAATTCCCTTTGGCTGCCTATCCTCGGGTAGCCTAAGTTGTGCGTTTGCATGTTTTGCTTTTAAAATGAAAAAATCAGTTTAAAGCTCTTTTGCTAAACCTCGCAATGTTTTATGTCAGGAAGGTGAATCGAATCAGGCACACATAAAAAGGCACAAGAATGCCTGGATAATTATATGTACATCAATTGACATCCCGCTTCATTCCACGAAAGCATTGTCAATACGAAAAGGCAGGTCTCCTGACTTGTAACATTTTTACCGTCCTTCCCACACCGGTTAACCGGGCAGTGGACAACAAGGATAAAAATTGTTTGTGTTACTTACAGTTGCGGGACAGCTTGTGATTCGCACACAATTCCCTATTAATTTACATTAAGTAAAACCTTATCCGCATGATGAAGAAATATAGTAAAGAACTTATTCAAGGCAAATTTACATGATTATTAAACACAGATTGTAACAAGTTTTTCGCTATGATGACTCAAGCTTCTCACAAAAATCTAATTCCTCAATACTCAACCCTAAATTAAGCATAGCCGGGAGCGGACATTTTTGTATCAGAAACGAACAGGTTCCAATCTAACTAATCTGCAAGTCATTAACTATCAAATGATCCCTTTTCGGTGCCAATTTTGTTGCTCAATTAAAACCTTGTTTAATTTATCACCAGGTATTTATATATAAAGCCCATGTTATGTTTCATAATTATTTAAAGATCGCATTGAGAACCCTTTCACGTTCAAAAGGATACTCATTCATTAATATAGGTGGCCTTGCCGCAGGTATGGCCATCGCCATTCTTATTGGTTTATGGATGTACGATGAGCTGTCCTTTAACCAGCACTATAAGAACTACAACAAGATTGCGCAGGTAATGAATAAAGGGCGTTTTGCTGGCCGTGGATTTGCATCGGCAGCGTTGCCACGACCTTTGGAGGCAGAACTACGCAACAAGTATGGCCGGGATTTTAAATACATAGTCATGTCCCGGTGGAATGAATCTCATGTTCTTTCAGCAGCTGAAGTCGCAATCTCCAGGGTGGCAGGTTTATGCAGCCGGATGCCCCTGATATGCTTTCTTTGGAAATGCTTAGCGGCACCCGTTCCGGACTCAGGGATCCATCCTCAATACTTCTCTCCGCCTCTACTGCAAAAGCATTGTTTGGTGACGCCGATCCTTTGAACAGGATGATGCGAATAGACAACCAGATGGATGTAAAAGTAACTGGCGTTTATAAGGACCTGCCTCATAATACGGAATTCAGTAGCATGAAGTTTCTTTCATCGTGGGATCTTCTTTTGTCGCATAACAAGTGGATGATGGATGGAACAGATTGGGGAAACAGTTCGTTTCTTATATATGTGCAGCTACAGCCAAATGCCGGTTTCGCGGAGGTCTCTGAAAGAATAAAAAATGCTACCTATGACAATGCTGTTATTGATAAAAAGTTTAATATCCGGACATTTCTAAATCCTATGAGCCGCTGGCATTTGTATTCAGACTGGAAGGAAGATATAAATGTGGGCGGACGCATACAGATTGTGTGGCTATTCTGCATTATCGGTGTCTTTGTGTTATTACTTGCCTGCATCAATTTTATAAATCTCAGCACCGCACGTAGTGAAAAACGGGCCAAAGAAGTCGGGATCCGGAAAGCCGTGGGATCTATGCGAGCAGAATTGATCGTTCAATTCCTGGCTGAATCTTTTGTTGTTGTATCTCTCGCATTTTTCATTGCGCTCGTCCTGGTTACTATCTCACTACCCTGGTTTAATGCATTGGCTGATAAACAAA
The DNA here is from genome assembly GCF_035489435.1 of Flavitalea sp. Lineage (NCBI taxonomy): Bacteria > Pseudomonadati > Bacteroidota > Chitinophagia > Chitinophagales > Chitinophagaceae > Flavitalea > Flavitalea sp. The sequence continues at coordinate 38,328 of NZ_DATHKG010000094.1, read as the reverse complement.
TAACGATGTTTTGGTCAAAACCATTTTTTTGGGCACTTAGCCTGGCTTTCATTGTGATAACGAGTGCCATAGCCGGAAGTTATCCTGCTTTCTACCTATCTTCTTTTAATCCTGTTACTGCATTAAAAGGCACTTACCGGGCGGGGCGCTTTGCAGCATTACCCCGCAAAGCCCTGGTTGTGGTGCAATTTACAGTATCCATCATCCTGATCATGGGCACTGTTATAGTGTACCGTCAAATTCAGTTCGCTAAAAACCGGCCGGTAGGTTATGACCGCGGCGGCCTATTAATGGTGCAAATAAAATCTGCAGACCTAAGGGATAAACTGAACGTCTTAAACAATGAATTAAAAGTAAAAGGTATTGCCGCCGATGTCGGCTGCTCGTCCGGACCTGTTACAGGCGTATGGTCAAAAAGTAGTGCCTTCGAATGGAAAGACAAAGATCCAAACAAGACTGAAAGCTTTGCTATTAACTGGACAACCTTTGATTATGGAAAGACTGTAGGATGGAAGATCAAAGAAGGCAGAGATTTTTCAACAGCTTTTGTAACAGATTCTGTAAGCTCGCATAGCAAACCAGGTCTGGTCTATCATTTGCTGATAAATGAAGCTGCAGTGAAATATATGCAATTGAAGAATCCCGTTGGTGAGATAATTAAGTGGGATAATCAGCCATTTCGAATAATAGGCGTAGTGAAGGACATGATTATGGAGTCACCGTTTGAAGCAGTGCGGCCAGCGATTTTTGGCATTAATTATGAAGAGGCAACCGCATATATCAATATTCGCATAAGTCCGGCGCTCAGCGCAGCAGAAGCGATATCTAAAACGGAAGCTGTCTTCAAAAAACTTGTACCTTCTGTACCATTCGATTACCAATTTGCCGATACTGAATTCAGTCAGAAGTTTTCAAATGAAGAACGAATTGGAAAACTGGCAGCCGTATTCTCGACACTGGCTATTTTTATTTCATGTCTTGGATTGTTTGGACTTGCGGCTTTTATGGCTGAAAGAAGAACCAAAGAAATCGGTGTACGCAAGGTACAAGGGGCAACTGTTTATAGCCTTTGGAAATTATTATCGGCAGATTTTGTACGGCTGGTAATTCTCGCATGCCTGATCGCAGTCCCACTAGCGAATCATCTTCTACAAAAATGGTTACAAAAATATGATTACCATACGGAAATCAACTGGTGGATTTTTGCTATAGTCATCGCAGGAGCGCTACTGATCACTCTGTGTACAGTCAGCTACCAGGCCATCAAGGCGGCCACAAAGAATCCGATCAAAAGTTTGAGAACGGAATAACATAATTCATTTTGGAATATAACAAAAAAGACATACATCATTGTACATGGAGAAATATACAGACGATAAACTTTTTAAACCTTTGGGCATTTCCCGGTATAAATGGAAGTATACACCAACAGCCTATGGCACGACAATTGGATCGATCCACTCTTTGTATCCTTTATAAATAAAACTATGGCTGATACCCATGTTGAGGATGATTTCCTGGTGCCTTTAATCTGCTTTTGTTCTTTAAATATTCTGGAACAAGTACCATGTGGATCGTTTGATTCTATAGTCGAGAAACACCCACTATCAATGCAACATATAAAATCGGATTTTTTCTTAGTTCCAATTTTTTATACCTTAGTAATCTAAAATAAAACTCCATGGGCTATCAACTCGTTACTGGTAGGCCGGATTCATCCGATCACCTGGTTTTCACAACCACTTTCATGCATAAGGATATTTTCTACAAAGCCGCTATTGCTGAAACCATTTCCTGGGACGGTGCACTAACCGGCACCTATGATGTGCTGCTTCAATCGGGAAGAGGTACTAATCGCCTGACACTTTTAAGAAATGGGGAACAATGGAGAACAGGAGATGAAATAGAGCAGATTGGCCTCATTCAGCAAGACGTCGTTGATTTGCTTGGTTCTGTTATTACCCAGGTGCGCTCGTGATCCGCCACTTAATGCATTTGCACAACGCAAAAGCTAACTAACATAAATTGCATTAATAGGTTCAGGCCATAGCTTTGGACTGGATTCCTAATTAAGCAACTTAGCTTACTTAGCTTACATAAAACACGTTTCTTGAACATTTGGGAGCATTACATTTTTTGGTTCATCAAGCGACTTTTTCTCAAATAGTATAAGCTATATAAGGACGACATAAGGTGTATCAATAGCGGACAAATGGTGTAATGCAAACGTACGCTACCATGCACGCCTCTGCAACAACTGCCTGTCAATCTTCGCTTTAAATATCTGGCATATTTTTCCCGTTATAAACCTGGGAACTGAACCCTATACCCGCACCCGCGTTCGTCATTTGCCCCATCCTGCACCAATACTAACAACAACCTCATGCTTAAGAATTATTATAAGATAGTACTGCGGAATTTATGGCGTTATAAATCTTATACCCTGATCAATATTGTTGGAATGGCCATTGGTATCGCAGCGATGGTATGGGGTTACCAGACTTATCGCTACTCTTTTAGCTATGATAATTTTCATCCGGACAGGGATAATGTTTACCGGGCATTGACGAGGAAAGAAGGAGCAGATGGCATCAAAGGGATCTTTCCAATGGCCGCAATACAGGCCGCAAAAAATGATTTTGCAGGTATTCAACAGGTACTGCGTTACGACAGCAGAGGATTAAATGCAAAATCGGATACCGGTGAAGTATTTACAGAACAGGTTCATTTTACAGATGCATCTTTTTTTGATTTTTTTAATTTTCCCATTGTTTCAGGTGTTAAGGATCTAAAGAATAAGGGTGGTATATTGATAACCGAGACAATAGCACGGAAGTATTTTGGAAATCAAAATCCGGTAGGCAAGATCATCACCCTTTATGAAGGCGAGCCCTTTGCTTTGCCAGTTACAGTAACAGGTGTATTGAAGGATATTCCATTCAACTCAACCATCCAATTTGGCATGCTGACAAATTTTGAAAACCAATTCAAGCCGGATGGAAAAAAAATTGATCAGGACGATTGGGGATGGTTTGTTGATGCTGCGTATTTTAAAATTCCAAATTCTGCCGATGCGCAATCGTTACCGGAAAGGCTGAAAAAATACAAGTCAATTCAAAACAAGGCAAGGGAAGACTGGAAAGTTTCGGGATTTGAATTGATGTCTCTCAGAGATGGTGCTGTTCAAAGCAACCTTATCAGCAATAACAGCCTCGTCCAAAGGCCGGAAGATTCTGCAGCTTATGGACCCTTTGTATTTGCTTTTCTTATCCTGCTTTCGGCTTGTCTGAATTTTTCCAATACCACCATTGCACGCGCGAACTCAAGACTGAAAGAAATCGGAATGCGCAAAGTAATGGGAAGCACCTTTCGACAATTAGTTATGCAAATGCTCCTCGAGTGTTCAGTAATTGTCTTTGCCGCGATTTGTTTATCTGTATTGATTAATTCATGGTGGCTTCCTTTTTTTAACCAGATGTTTTCTTTTGTAAAGGTTGAAGCGAACTATTTACGCGACGGTAATTTATTGATATATCTGCTGGTGATACTTATACTCGCCACATTAATGGCCGGTGCTTACCCGGCGTTTTATATCAGCAGGTTCAATCCTTCCTCCATATTCCGTGGTAGTGTTAAATTCGGCGGGTCCAATTTGTTTTCAAGGCTGATGTTGGGTTTGCAGATATCGATTTCCATCCTCACCGTCATTGCGGGAGTAGCTTTCGCAAGAAACGCGGAATTTCAGCGAAATTTTGACTTTGGTTATAGTCTTGATAACACCCTCGGTATCCTTGTTCCGGACCATAATACATTTACGGTACTCAACAATGAAATAAAAAATATTCCTGAAATCACCGGGGTTGCAGGAACAAGAAATCACATTGGCTTTAGTTACCGGAGTATTGTAGCCGAAGCTGAAGCCCAAAAAAAGGAGACAAACTATTTCGAGGTCGGCCCGGACTACCTCCGTTTGATGCAACTACAGATGGCAGCCGGGCGGACATTTGATGTTCAAATGGAATCTGACTACACAAAGGCTATACTCATTACTGAAAAAACAGCTGCTATTTTTGGATGGAAAGACCAGGAAGCCTTGGGTAAACAATTACAGCTTGATACCGCCACTTATTCTGTTGTTGGGATATTAAAAGATTTTCATGCGGAGGATTTTTTTGAGCCTTTGGAACCGGGGATAATGAAACTTGTAAAAGAAGACAAATTTCAATACCTGATTTTGCAGGGTGATCCGAAAAACCTGGCAACTATTCATGATGGTGCAAAGAAGTTATGGCAAAAGTTATTTCCACTGAAACCCTTTAATAGTTTTTATCAAAACGAAATCACAGCTGAGGCTCACAAAGTAAACGCCAGCATCGCAACAATCTTTGCCTGGTTCGCAGTGATTTCTGTTTTGCTGACTGCCACGGGATTACTGGCTCTTGTTTCTTTGCGCACATTAAAAAAGATGAAAGAGATTGCATTAAGGAAATTAGTGGGAGCATCTGCCATGAATATCCTTGTCCTTATTAACAAAAGCTATGTTGGAATATTTTTCATTGCTGCTTTGATCGGTTGTTACGGTGGAATGGCTTTAACAAAAACGCTGATGGATATGATATTCAAAGTGAATGTGGGTGTTGATAGCCTGACAATGATCTTTGCTGTTGTTTTATTGTTTGTAATTACTGCGTGTATTACCGGGTTCAAGGTGTGGCAGGCAGTAACAACAAAACTTGCAAGCAGTTTGCGAACATAGCAGGTGTACGCTATAAGTTACTTAGAAGTTTGTCTTGATATAAACTCCCGAAGTTGTCGGGTTTGAAGATCATCCTCCAATTCCTTTAATCGCACTGAATACTTTTTGTTATTGCGTGTTTTGATGGTCATGACCTTGGATCTCAAAAAAGATTGGTAAACAAGAAAACCTAATCCAAGTGCAATTACAATTACTGCTAAAACAGGCCGGCTAACCACAATCAGGAAACCCGCGGCAGTATTTGCTTTAAGCAAGTTCGAGATAAAATCGGACTGAAGCAAAAATATAACTAGCAGACAGATTGCCCCTGAACTTAAAATTAAAATCGTGTTCCTGTTTTTGATAAGATAGTCCTCTTGAATGCTAACTTCCCGGATCTCGCTAAACCTGATATGTTTGTAAGGAAACCTGCTACGGGTCAGGTCAATCCCCTTTTCGGAGATCGTAACGTAGTTATTGGAGAAGACCGGGTTTCTAGCCATATCAATAAGGTTTAGCGCATTAAGCACACAGATTTTGTTGGATCATTTTGAGATAAGACCCAAAAATACAAGGATGACTTCAACAAAACCCCACAGACCTTTTCGCGGGTTGGTGTCTCCTGATTTTCTGAAGAACACTCCTTTTCTAAGTTTTTTGTCATCTGTGTCGTTATTTGCTGAAACAGATGTTGTTGATAATTTAGACATAGCGACCAGTTGATTAAAGAATTAGTTAATCCTAATATACAACATTTTTGCGAGGTGGAACCTGTTCAGCTTTCCAGTTGTGCTCTTACAATGTCTTTTTTTGTTTGGGATACTGGTATGCGGGTATCGTCGTCCAGTAAAAGATAACCGTTATCCTGCCGTAGCAGACTTTTGACATAACGCCGGTTTACGAGATGTGACTGGTGGCAGCGGATAAATCCATATGAATTTAATAACTCTTCATATTCGTAGATCGGTTTAGACACCAGTATTTTTTCTCCGCCGCTTATAAAAAAAGTTGTGTAATTGTTCGAGGATTCCAACCGGATGATTTCCGCGGTCGGTACAAACCGTGTTTCTTTCAGGGAAGGTAGAGCCAGGCGGTGCTAATCCTTTCCCTGGATGTTGGTCATTAATTCCACCAGGTTTTCGAGTTTCCGGTTCTGCTTTTTTTCGCTGGCACGATAGCCTGCTTTTTGAACTACGGTTTTCAGTTCTACTGTTTTAACCGGTTTAAGCAGGTAATCAAGTGCCGAGAATTTAATTGCCTCAATGCCATATTGGTCATAGGCGGTTATAAAAATAAGTTCGAAGCTTCGATCAGGAATTTGTTTCAACATATCAAAACCATTTTCACCGGGCATCTGAATATCCAGGAATACGATGTCCGGTTGTTCTTTACCAATCAGCTTAATGCCCTCATCAGCACTCATTGCCTTACCTGAAACAGTTATCTGCGGGCAATGCTGTTTAAGCATTAGCTCAAGGTTCCGGATATTATTCTTCTCATCATCTATAATCACTGCGCTTATCATACTTGTAACCAGTTTCGAAAATTCAAATGTACGTCAGTTCCGCTTTTAGTGCTCTTCACCTCAAGATGAATATGCCGGGGATTTATTAGCTGGTTAAGTAACAATATTCTTTCTGTGGTCAACCTCATGCCGTGTCCTTCTCCCTTAATGGTATTGGTGTCGAAGCCAGGTCCATTATCTGTTACTGAGATGAGCAGATCATGATGTACTGACCTTAAAGTGATTCCGATCTTACCTTCTTCTCCCAGGGGCCCGGCGGCATGTTTGATGGCGTTTTCAATCACTGGCTGAAGCAGCAACGAAGGAATCTCTAAAGACGAACTGTTTATGCTATCATCTACATGGAGGGCGTAGGTAAAAGAAAACCGTAATTGCTCCAGGGAAAGATAAGTTTCCAGCAGTTGCAGTTCCTGCTGAAGCGGTATCATTTCCTTATCGCTGTTGCGTAAACGATTGACGCAGCAGATCACTGAATGCCGAGAGATAATGATTTGCTCCGTCGATGTCTTTATTGTTGATGAGGCTTTGAATGGACGACAATGCATTGAAAATAAAATGCGGATTCAGTTGCGCACGAATGGATTGAAGATTGGTCTGCAACGATCTTCCTTTTTTCTTTTCTGTTCTCAGCCCTATGCTATATCTGAAAAGAAAAAAAGTCAGCACCAGTAAAGCAAGGGAAGAAGCAAGAATCCAGTAGAACCCTGCCGTCTGATACCGAGCAGGACTGGTATAGAAAGTATTTACTTTGATGAATGAAGGGTTTTCCCGATAGCGCACCAGCAGCTGGTAACGTTTACCGCTTTCGAGCTGCGGAAGTATAAGTAAATGACCGGTTGAAGTCCAGGAAGTGTCCTTTGCTTTACCCGCCAGCATAGCATATTCTATAGAATTATCTGGATAGTCGTGTGAGGGTTTTCTATAATACAATGCCAGTTTGGATGCTGGAAAGTAATGATCGTTTTTGAACGCTCCGCCATGTGGTTAATACGATACACGTCACCGTAAATACCAGTAACAAATTTTTTTTCATTGTGATTCGTTTTACGGTGGTAAAACTATTCCTATGGCTCAAATATGCTAATAGTGATTGTGAGACCGACTGACCTGGCTGTGAATTGAGTTATGAGAGTCTAATATTCAGAAACTACAATTTCAACATTCTCGGGTAGATTTCCTTATGAATAAAATCATTTGCAAGATCCTGAGACAATTCGCCGCCTGACTTCCAGTATCGAACGATGCCGCTCTTATCTTCAATAGCATTAACAGGGCAACCTGAAATTTGAAATAATTTTCGAAACTCATTTTTGGAAACTGACAGCATTGTAAAATTTATATCATGCTCATTTTTTATTCTTAGAATTGTCTCATGAGTTTCATATGTAATTGAAATCAGCTGGAATTTTGTTGAGTCTAATCTTTTGTTTAGTTGATTAAGTGCATTGCATTCCAGCAAACAAGGTTTGCAAGCTGCAAACAAAAAATTCACCAAGGTTATTTTCTCCAAGAATTTTTGTTCAGTAAATGTATTCGAATCTGAGACAAATGATGGAAACTTCGTCCCGGGACAAACACCGTACCAGGCAGAAGTTTATACAGTATTTCAGCCTGTTGGCTCCAGTACCCACGGAGACATGATGATATACCATTATTCATCAAATACACAGGGGCAAATTATGGTGAGGATTTTTACCTCAATATGTATACAACATTTTAGTTAGCTGTAAGCTTTACAGATGTCAGGTACACTGTGCCATCTTTTTCTTTCATAGAGATGCAAATCCTGGGATCGGTTTCATTTCCGAAAGCATATTTAATAGAATTTGTTACACTTTCATTTATAATCAGAGCAACCGGTATTGCCTGTCGCAGATTCAGACATATCGATAACCTGCAAGTTTTCATTTTGATAAAGCTTCTGATGAATTAGTGACATGGCATAAATTCGATGCTGACTCTTTTCAATTGCCTGCAGGGCATCTTTTTCAAGATACGTTGCCTGGGACTCGAGTAGGCAGATGATCGTATGAAAATTGTTCTTTACCCGGTGATGAACTTCCTTCAACCACCATTCTTTTTCAGCAATCATGTCCTTCAATTGTTCGTTTACCCGGGAAATCAAAAGAAGATAAAAGCATTCGTCCTGAGATACAGGAGAAAATGTACCAGAGATCGAATACCAGGGTAACAAAGGTGAAAGGAATCCATGCTGTTTACATTTCCCAGCCTGAAGCAATTGCAAAAATCATTATTGATGCTGCTGAAAATGCATCAAAGATTGCAAAAATTAGTTTTTACTTTTTGCTTTAAAGGATTTTGAATTTACAAGATTTGCTCTTCCCTCTTTAGAGTGACTTCTTTCATTTATGAAAATGTCCGGATGGAAAACCATTCGGTCCACTTCGAAAAATAGTCCTTTGACTTTGGCGGAGAGTGGAGATAGATTTACGAAGACATTTTTCATTTTTCATTGCAAAAAATACAAAATATGCAAAAAACTACAAGTGATACTGCCGACACAAACGTTGCGGGAGCTGTTGCTTCACAAGGGATATTAACAAATGCCGGGACCGGATTATCGGTGGATACGGTATCCAATGAAGCAATTCGTCCCTTCGGGAAGATCAATTTTCCCGAAAGCGATTTAGTTGATCTCAAACGCAGGATCTTAGCTACGAGGTGGCCTGAAAAGGAGCCTGTCAATGATCAATCGCAGGGCGTCCCACTCTCAACCATGAAAGCACTGGCAGACTATTGGGCTACGGAATATGACTGGCGCAAAGTAGAAGCACAACTCAATTCACTGCCCCAGTTTATTACTGAAATAGATGGACTGGATATTCATTTTATACATGTACGTTCAAAACATGCGAATGCATTACCAATCATAGTTACACATGGATGGCCCGGTTCGCCCATTGAACAATTAAAGATTATAGGTCCTCTCACAGATCCCCTATCCTATGGCGGAAAAGCCCAGGATGCTTTTGATGTTGTGATCCCATCTATACCCGGTTATGGGTTTTCGGGAAAGCCGGGCACTACTGGTTGGGGCCCATCCAAAATTGCATATGCGTGGGTAACACTGATGAAACGTCTTGGATACGAGAAGTTTTTTGCACAAGGTGGCGATTGGGGTGGGCTCATTACAGACGTGATGTCTGTACAGTCACCCGAAAGCTTATTGGGTATGGCCACAAATTTTCCGGTCGCAGTTCCACCTGATATCGACAAGGCGGCCTTTGCCGGATTAGCTGCTCCAGCTGACCTTACCCCTGAGGAAAAGAAGGCTTATGACCAACTGAGCTTTTCATACAAGCATGTATCCTACGCCTTCATCATGGGAACGCGTCCACAGAGCCTGCTTGCAACAGCGGATTCACCGATTGGACTCGCCACGATATTCCTGGATCACGATCAACCCAGCCTGGCAATGATCTCGAGAGTCTTTGAAGGAAAGTCAGAAGGACTTACACGTGATGATGTTCTTGACAACATCACACTTACATGGTTGACGAACACTGCGGTTTCGGGATACCGGATATACTGGGAAAATAAGTACGGATTTTTTAATCCACAAGGCGTTAAAATCCCTGTTGTCGTGAGCGCTTTTCCTGACGAACTCTACCAGGCGCCCCGGAACTGGGCTGAGAAAGCATATCCTAATATGGTCTATTACAAGAAACACAATAAGGGTGGTCACTTCGCTGCCTGGGAACAACCCGAATTACTTGTTGAAGACATCCGCGAAGGATTCAAATCGTTGCGCTGATGCCAGATGGTGGTTAACGGCGTACACCATGTACGCCGTATTTTTTTCGATAATAATTCTTCAAATGAATAATACCGGTTTAATCTTTATTCCTGACATCAGCGGGTTTACCAAATTTGTGAATAGTGTTGAACTCCAACATAGCCAGCACATTATTCGCGAATTGCTGGAAATCATTATTGATGCCAACCAGATGGACTTAAATGTATCAGAAGTAGAAGGAGATGCAATACTTTTTTATAAGCTGGGAGAATTGCCTGATTTAGATATTACTTACAAGCAGGTTGAAAAAATATTCCTGTCTTTTCACAAACAGCTTGAGCTTTACGAAAGCCAGCGAACATGCCACTGCAATGCCTGCAATACTGCGATTCACTTATCGTTAAAAATAATAACGCACTATGGAGAGTTTACTGAAAACAGAATAAAAAATTTTCTTCAACTGATCGGGAAAGACATAATTATTGCTCATCAACTTTTGAAGAACGACATACCGCAACATGAATACTGGTTAATTACAACCCATTTATCCGGAGGTAAAATCCCTGAAAATTTCACTCCATGGATACAGTGGGATTATGGCACCAAGCAAGTAAATGAAAATGAAATCTCCTTTCATTTTGCGCAATTGAGGCACTTAATAATGAAACAGAATTAATTTTCTAACTACATCTTGCGTGAAATACCAAGTCTCGCCATCTTAGCTTCCAGTGTAGTAGGTTTTAGATTGAGGATTTCTGCTGCGCCCCCCTGACCACGTATTCGGTAGTGGGCCTGCTCAAGCGCTGCTAAAATATTCTCCCGCTCCGCTTGTTCAAATGGCTTTACTGCCAATAGTGGAAGAATACCTGCGGGCGGTACTTCCAGGTCGTTTAATAGCGGTTCCACAATGGAAATCGTGGGCGAGGTGGTCATTATTGCTGCGCGCTCAAGTACGTGCTCCAGTTCTCTTATATTTCCAGGCCAGTGATATCTATGCATCTCGTGCAGAGACTCTTCCGAAATTCCCGTCAAGTTCTTACCCAGTTTTTTGACAATCTTCTGCAAGAAGTAATTCACCAGGGTAAGCAGGTCATCCTTTCTTTCCCTTAGAGGAGGCAATCGAATTGGAAACACGTTAAGCCGGTAAAACAGGTCGGTGCGAAAACGCCCCTGGGTTATCTCCAGTTGCAGGTTCCGGTTTGTGGCAGCAATAATCCGCACATCGCAGGAGAAAGCGCCTTTGCCTCCAATACGTTCGATTTCTTTTTCCTGCAATACACGTAACAACTTCGGCTGGAGCTCCAGGGGCAATTCTCCAATTTCATCCAGGAATATAGTGCCTCTATCCGCAAGCTCAAACTTACCGATACGTTTTTCGGTAGCACCAGTGAAGCTGCCTTTTTCGTGTCCGAACAACTCGCTTTCGATAAGCTGTGCAGGCAGTGAAGCGCAGTTAACTTTAATAAGAGGTTTTTCGCGTCGGTTAGAACGGTTATGAACTGCACGCGCGATAAGTTCTTTGCCCGTACCTGTCTCACCCAGGATCAAGACTGCATAATCAGTCGGAGCCACCTGGCTGACGCTGGTAAAGACCTGCAATAATGCCGGGTTACTACCTTTGATGTCCTCAAAGTTCGCTCCTTTTTGCACCTCCTCCTGGAGGTAACTGTTCTCCCGGCGTAACTGTTCACTAAGACGCTCTATTTCATCAAAAGCCATAAGGCGCTCAATGGTCACCGTTAGTGATGGCTGAATGCGCTCCAGCAAATGCAGATGCCGGGAAAAATAGGTATTCTCCTGCCGGCTGTAAAAAGATAAAAAGAAAGTTCCGTTTTTTTCAATCCTGAATGGGAGTAGAAGATGTGACTGTAAGTGAAAGGTCCTGGCAATAATTCCTTTCAAAGGATTTCGCCGGCACTCCGCTTTAAATTCATCATTGTTATAAATTGCTTTCCCATCAATGCTTACATGCTCCCTGATGTCCTGGTACCTCTTCGAAGTCAGACCGGTCATTTGTAAGAAGTTCTCAGGCTTTATCACCTGGTATTCTTCTTTTGCTACACGAAAGAAGCTACAGGAACCAAAAGTATCCAATGCTTGCTCTCTCTCAATCCCTATTGCCAGGTAGTCGAATGGAATATGAGATTGGAGAAGCCGCGTAACCTTCAGCAAACGTTGCTCCCAGTCTCCTGGTTCGGAAAGGGCAGCGATCATGGCAATTTGCAGCGCTTGTTCATGACTTATCCGAACTTCAACACTGTGAGCATGGCGGTAATGAGCAATCTCTAATGCTACCAGTACATCCCTCTCGCGAAACGGCTTTACAATAAAACCATAAGGCTCCGTGGTTTTAACATCCTCAAGCAAACTTGTGTCGGTGTTGGCAGATACAAATACAAAGGGGATATTCACTTCGCCCAGTTTCCGTGCGAGGTCAATACCTGTTTCTGAGCCATTAAGATGGATATCAAGCAATACTAAATCAGGGAGTTCCTGTTCGATAGACTCAAGCGCTTTTACTACGTTAAAAGCAATCCCGCTAACCCTGTAACCAGCTTTTTGCAGGATGGAACGCAAATCATTAGCCACAGCAAATTCATCTTCCACTATCAGGATTGATTTTTGAGCAGGCGGCTGAATATTGGTTCTATTAAGCATACCAGTAGAAGTATGAATTATTGTTATGCCCTTATTTATTGTAATTCGGAAAAATTTTCAGTAATTCGGGGTGATAATTATTGATGCAATTTAGTAGCTTTTGTCTGACCATTCACCGCTTTTTCTGACCTTACAGAGATCGCTCTTGATTAAGATGTTAGTTGCTTGCTGTATAGTTCATACCCACAGATGTATGAATTGGACTGTTTTGCTGCTCAACAAATATCAAACTAACGGATACGCCCGAAACACTGGTAATTGTTAATTCACCTCCTAACTGGCTGCCGAATCCGTGCATCAGCGTCATACCGAGCGTAGGACTTTCAGAAGGATCAAAACCTTCATGCAGCCCTACTCCATCATCCTCGATAATAAGCTGGTATGTGTTCTCTGTCTGTCTAATTAACTTCAGGGATATTGTTCCTGGACGTTCATCCGGAAAGGCATACTTGAAAGCATTTGTAATCGCCTCATTGATGATAAGACCTAAAGGTACTGCCAATGTTACATCCAGGTGAATCGGTTCGACATACAAATTCAGGCGGATAAGTTGCGGAAGGCTGTATGACTCATGCAGGTAAGCGGCTACTTCATTAATGTAGGAACTCATATCGATACGAGCCAAGCTTTGATTCTGATAAAGTTTCTGGTGGATAAGGGCCATAGCCTGAACCCGATGCTGACTTTCCTGGATTGCAGCCAGGGCAGACTTATTCTGAATTGAGCTGGCCTGCGAATTTAATAAACTCATTACCACCTGCAAATTATTTTTGATGCGGTGATGAATTTCCTTCAACAGCAATTCCTTTTCGATCAACAGCCGGTCCTTCTCTTCCAGAAGAATATCTTTTTGAAGCAGTAAAAGATCTTTCTCGGTAAGAACCTCAGATAGATATTCATTTTTTTGTTTGATCTGTTGCTGCTGTAGATTCAGGGACTTTTGCTGAGATTTTAGTTGCCGGTTTACACGTTGTTTCAGGCGGTATCGATTAAACCCGAGTGCAAGTATCGCCGCCAGTAATCCAGTTCCTATAATAAGCGCATTACGTTGATTTTGTTGCAACCTATTTTGCTTTTTGAGGAGCTCGATGTCCTTCCCTTTAATTTTTATATCCTGTTCTTTTTTTGCTGTTTCGTATTGAATACTCAACTGCGCTATTTGCCTGCTTTTTGTTTCGTTATAAACTGAATCCTGAAGTGCTTTGTACCGCTGGTAGTGCCCGATAGCTTCCTTGTAGTTCTGGCTGGCAGAATCCACTTTAAACCACATCAGGTAGACTTCGATTAAATAATTTGGAAGTAATTGCTGGCGGGAAGCATTTAGCAACTGCTGCAGGTATGGCTTCGCTTTTGAGTACTGACCGTTCGTAACATAAAACTGGCTAATCCCCTGGCAGGCTACAAACTGGAAGGTGAGCGGAGATTCTTTACTCCATGCTACACTTTCAAGATAATATTTCTCTGCTCTCGAAAATTGTTTAAGCGCATTATAACAGGATCCTAGGCTTTGAGCTATATACATTTTATCTTCAAGACTGCACAATAGGTTTTTGCTTACAAAGTCCTGTAATAGTAGCAATGCTTCTTTAATCTTTCCCTGTTTGATTAATGCAACGGTCATTCTTCTGGCTATGCCTATCTCTATAAACTCACCTTTTTGATTACTGATCGCCGCTGATTGCCTATGATACTCCATGCTTTTGTCAAACAGGCCTAACTCCCAGTAGGCATTGCCAAGGCGGAAATAGGTATAGTCAAATTCCCCGGGCATCCCACTACTCTCAACATTGTCAACAACTTTGAGGATGTAAAACAGTTTTTGATTTAAATCTCCTTTGATCTGGCTTAAGTCCGACAGCAGATAATAGGCATTGGACAAATATCCGTAGTCGCTCTGGGAGTAATAAACGCTTTGTTCAGCCAAAGCTTTGTAGGCATGGCAAATCGCCGGATAGCCTATGGCGTTTTGAATGTTTAACGCCGCTATAGCATCTTCTTCTGCCTGCCTGGCGTTGCCGTCATTTAAATGTTTATAACCAATAATCAACCGGATTAGCGCCTCCTGGGACTGATCACCAATTTGCCGGGAAAGTTCCAACGCGCGGTTTAAGGCGATAATATTTTCTTCGCAGTTATCACAAAAGACTGTAGTTGCCATTCTGAGCAGCGCGTTAAGTTCTCCGGCCCTATCTCCTGCTTTTTGACGAGCTTCAATAACATGTGTAAAATAATTCTTCCCCTCGTACCAATCACCATTAAGGAGATAAACAATGCCAATTAAACACTGGCTTTCTTCCTTCAATTCCTGGTTACCAATTCCATCGCACAGTCTCCCGGCTTTCTGAAATAAAATTATTGAACTATCCCTATTACCCTTTTGCAAGTAGGTTGTCCTAAGCATACTTTTTCCTAATTCCAACAACAGTTTTATACTATTCTTACTGCTCACATCCGCAAGCATCTGTTGCAGCTTAACTGTGTTTTGTTGTCCTATAAAAATCCTGCCTTTCAAAAAAACGGCATCTTCTTTCCCACTGGCAAACTTAAGCCGGTGAGCAAGGCTTAAAGCCTGACTAGCGAGCACCAGGGCACTATCCATATCAGCGACAGGGTCAAGGGTTCTATTAACATAATAGGCACTTAATCTTAGCAGCATTTGGACTCTTGGAGTATCAGCTATACCGGACCGGAGTTGCTGTATTATGTTATTCGCCTCTGTTGTCCCGGTGTGCTGGCCTTTTGCGGTCGGTAACAAGAAGATTTCAGATATAGAGAGTAGGAAGGGAATGATCGGGAGGTGTCTCATAAAATAAAGAATAAACAAGAAACTTCTTATATCACCATTCAGTAGTCAGGGGCAAATCCAAAGGTAAAAGAAGCTAAGCTCACAGACAAATAACCAGTTGTTCTTATTTGTCTTGATGGCAGAAGCTACTTATCCATTCAACGGCCTCCATTAATTTGGAGTAAGACAATAGGAATCTCCATCTGGCCGGAGGTAGCTCATCAGGTACATATTTCATGGAATAAGTACAAATACCAAATAGAAGTGCTGATTTTCATCATGCTATGCCTATGTTTCTTACCCAAGAAGATAAACGGAAATATTGGCACTTCATTAGTAAGTATTTATTACCCCTGCACTATTTCTTATAAAACTTATAATCATGAACAAAGCGCCCAAAATTCCTTTGCTAATGCACATTCAACAAAACTACTAAATACAGAACAACATGAAAACCGAGCTTCATCACACAGAGGCACCACCTCAGTCTAACAAATTTTTGACCGGTAACTATGGTCAATATCAAACGGGAATCATTATTCCGGATGATCCAATTGCTCCTTTCGCTACAGCTATCAGTAAAAGAAGTTTTCTTGTATTCAGCCAGAATAAATATGTAGCAGTGCCTGTTGAAAACATTGCTTTTTTTTATTCTAAAAATGCGTGCACGAACCTGGTAAGCATAAATCAAAAACAATATCCCATCCATTATTCCCTGGACCAGATTCAACAACTTCTTACCGTTAAACAGTTTTTTCGGGTTAACCGTCAATACCTTATTAATTTTCGCATGATCAGGGAGGTGGAACATTATTTCGCCCGGAAGTTGTTGGTTAGAATGACAATTGAGACCGCAGTTCCCTTGTTGGTTCCTAAGGAAAAAGTCCGCCTGTTTCTGCAATGGATGGAGAATGGATAATGTTATAAAAAAAGGCGCCAATACCGGCGCCTATGTTTGTTTGGTTTTTAATGTTGAGATATTTAAGCTTCTAATAATCCTTGTTACTCTGTTCTTACTGTCTTAACTTCTGCTTTTTTCAGGGAAACCGAGTTGATACAAAAACGTAACCCTGTGGGAATAGGACCATCCGAAAAAACATGTCCCAGGTGGGCATCGCACACATTACACAATACTTCTACTCCGTGCATACCGTAACCATTATCTCTTTTATACCTGACAACATTATCCTTTACCGGTGAGTTGAACGAAGGCCATCCTGTACCGGAGTCGAATTTTACGGTAGAATCAAAAAGCTCTGTTCCGCAACAGAGGCAGTAGTAGATACCGGGAGAATAAGCTTCGCAGTATTCACCGCTAAAAGGGCGTTCTGTGCCATGCAACCGGGTTACACGATATTGCTCTGGTGTAAGGATCTGCTTCCATTCTTCGTTAGTTT
The DNA here is from genome assembly GCF_035489435.1 of Flavitalea sp. Taxonomy (NCBI): domain Bacteria; kingdom Pseudomonadati; phylum Bacteroidota; class Chitinophagia; order Chitinophagales; family Chitinophagaceae; genus Flavitalea; species Flavitalea sp. The sequence continues at coordinate 21,471 of NZ_DATHKG010000094.1, read as the reverse complement.
TTTCTACCCGTCTCGGAGCAGGAAGGATATTCTTAATCAGTTGGTGCAAATCATTCCATTTCATTATGTTCATTTTTTAAAATTAGCAAAGACACATTTTTATTTTCTCTGTGTCATCTTACCTGGTGATAATCTATGTCATCTTACCTAATGATAAATTAGGATCAGGCTAAACAGGGACGTGTTGCCAGAATCACATCCCTTACCTGCAATGACAATTCTGAAGTCGCTTAATGGAATGATTTAAACCCTTCCCGCATTTCTTCAACCAGGAAAGCAGGTTGTTCCCAGGCGGCGAAATGTCCGCCTTTTTGAAGTTTATTGTAATGGATAAGTTTGGGATAGGCTTGCTCTGCCCAACTTCTTGGCGCCTGATAGAGTTCATCGGGGAAAGCACTTGCAACCACAGGAACCTTCACACCTTTCGGCACGAAAAAGGCCAGCTTATTTTCCCAATATAAACGTGCGGCGGAAACACCGGTGTTAGTCAACCAGAATAGCGTGATATTGTCCAGCACATCGTCCGGCGTTAATCCTTCCCTGACGCCACTGAAGCTGCGTGCAATCAGTTCAAGACTTCGTGCATCATGGTCGATCATGAACGTGGCCAGCCCTATTGGTGAATCTGAGAAAGCTGTCAACGTTTGTGGCCGTGTTCCCATAAAGAATGCGTAGTAAACATCTTTGTAAAAAGCTACAAGCTGCTGGTAAGCATGTTTTTCCTCCGCTGAAAGTTCAGCAGGCACCGGTTTACCTGCAAGTGCCGCAGCGTCTATCGCAGCTGGTACAACGTTAGGCATATTAGTATGAATGGCGAGCAGACCTGTGGGTGCCTGCGCCCCCATCACTTCGACGATCACTGCACCCCAGTCACCACCCTGTGCCACATAGTTTTTATATCCGAGACGCTTCATCAACAAATCCCAGGCACGGGCGATGCGTTCAGGACCCCAACCGGTAGAAGTTGGTTTACCCGAAAATCCATAACCTGGTATAGATGGTATCACCACATCAAAAGCATCTGCTGCCTTGCCACCATATGCAGTAGGGTTGGTCAGTGGATCAATAATTTTGAGCTGCTCGATGACCGAGCCGGGCCAGCCATGAGTAATAATAATTGGCAAAGCATTTTTGTGTTTTGAACGAACATGAATGAAATGAATATCCAGCCCGTCGATGTTGCTTAAGAAATTTGGATAAGAATTCAGTTTGGCTTCCACTTTACGCCAGTCATATTTTGTTGCCCAATACTTTGCCAATGCCTGACTGGTGGCCAGGGGAACGCCCTGGGTATAATCGCTGACTGTTTCTTTTTCAGGAAACCGGGCCGCAAGAATGCGGCGTTTTAAATCATCCAATTCGGCTTCTGTAGCCTTAAATTGAAAAGGACGCAAACCGGGGGTAGCTTCTATTGCGGGGGCAATAGTGTCTTGAGTAACTTCCATGGTTTTATTGTTTAAATGATGAAATACACCATTGCACGCCACCGGTTTGTTATTCCGCGGGCATTAAGCAGGATGACGATGATGTTTTTGTAAATTTATAGATGGTGCCACCCAAAGACAAGCGCCATCTTATGGAATGGACGAAATGATTTTTAATCTTGACATTTTTGGAAATGAAGGGGAACAGGATGACCCGGAATATTTATTCACTGATCTCGCCAATAAAAAATCAGATGGCTTTGAAACTGAAATAAATCAAAAGATTTACTAAATTAATAGTTATGAATACTTCCGACACACACAACCAGCGAATCGCAAAGATGATCTTTGCCTCAGTCTATCCAATGTATGTTGAAAAAGTTGAGAAGAAAGGCAGAACAAAAGAAGAGTTGCACCAGGTCATCAGGTGGTTAACAGGATTCAATGACAAGAAGCTGCAGGAATTAATAAAAGAAAAAGTAACTTTTGAGACTTTCTTCCAGCAAGCTTCGTTAAACCCAAATGCAAAACTTATCACCGGGGTAATCTGTGGTTACCGGGTAGAAGATCTGGAGAATCCACTGACACAACAGGCCCGGTATTTGGATAAGTTGGTGGATGAGTTGGCCAAGGGCCGAAAGATGGAAAAGATTTTGCGCAGCTCTTAAAATTAGTCCCTTTCAATACCAAGCTTTTTTATTCTCGAGTTCAGGGTATTGACGTTGATATCCAGAATTTCGGCAGCACCTCCCCTTCCTGCTGTTTTCCGTTTACAGCTTTTTAGTACGGCCAGGATATGATCCCTTTCATTTTCTGTGATGGTTTTTGAATCCGCCATTGCGACTATCCGGTAGATTTGCTACCTTTTTTGAAAATTGTATTTCAAGGGATTTAATAATAAGCGATCAGGCTTTCGTGCCTCCATTTCTGCATTAATAGCCATAATAAATAGCATCAGAGGCAATTCTATTTCCTTATTTCAATAAGCAATGGATAGGTAACAATCTATTGACGCCTAATGAGCAAGCTCTTCGGCCCTTTCAGGATTACCCTGCAAAGTCCGAACGACCTGGAAAACTGTATCGACATGCAACAATGCGATGTCTGACTTGTCTTTCATGAAAATAGGCGCTGCTCTATGTTCTATAATTATTTCAAGACTGCCTTTCGGAATTTAGTACAGAACCCGGTTTTGAGTTTTATAACCATCTTTGGATTTTCGTTCGGGTTGGGATTTGTAATCCTCATCAGTATTTTCATCAGCAATGAATTAAGTTATGATCAGTTTCATAGCAATAAGAGCTGCCTGTACCGTATCACAGGAATAGGCACCGATGACAAAGGAAATGTATTCAAAGCAGGGAATACCAAAGCCATGATTGCGCCATTATTTACCGGAGGAATTGCAGCCATAAAAAGATATTGCAGGATTGACGGGAATACGTTGCTGATCAAAAAGAATAACGATGTTATCAGCGCAACAGTCACAGAGGCCGACAGTACTTTTTTCGATATGTTCAGTTTTCATATGCTGCAAGGCAACAAATCGAATGTTCTTCGCTCACCTGACGAAGCCATCATCACCGACGAAACAGCCTTGAAAATCTACGGCTCCTTGAATGTAATGGGTAAGATAGTTGAATTAGAAAAGGGAAATGATTTTATTCCATTTAGGATAACCGGGGTAGTCAAAAAGGCACCCAATAACTCAACAATCTTTTTTGATTTGTTGATCCCTCTTCACCATACAGGGTCGGACCAATCTACGGAAGCATTGGCATTGTCCTGGGTAAATACTTTTGTGCAGGCAAATGAGAAAGTGAATACCAGGGCGGTTGAAGAGGTTCTGACAAAAAGATATAATGAATATATGGCTAAAGGGCAGCAGGCCGCAGCCCTGATCAGATTCACCTATCACCTGCAGCCGATAAGCGATATGCATTTAAATGAAGAGTTTTACGTGAATACAGGGTTAAGAAATGGGAGTAGCAAAACATATTCTTATGTACTGGGTGGTATAGCGATCTTCATCCTGCTTATCGCCTGTATTAACTTCATCAATCTCGCAATGGTACGCGCCATGAAAAGATCGAAGGAAATAGGTATACGTAAAGTCGTAGGGAGTACAAGGGCTCAACTGATCCTCCAGTTTTTAAACGAGTCGCTGCTGATCGGGATTTTCTCGCTGGTCCCTGCCATTTTGATTATCATCATGCTGTTACCATATCTTTCTGCCTTTGTAAAAATGGAAATCGACATGACTGTTGTCCTGGACAATTTTACAATCATGCTTGTTATCGGGCTAACGCTGCTAACCGGGCTAGCAGCAGGCGCCTACCCCGCGCTTGTATTATCTTCCTTCAAACCCATCCAGGCCCTCGCAGGAAGAATAAAACTATCCGGTAAAAATCTTTTCAACAAAGGTCTTATCGTGTTTCAGTTTACGCTGGCGGTACTCCTGATCATCTGTACACTAACCATGCATAGCCAGTTCGTCTATCTCTCTGACCGGAATCTCGGTTATAATACCAGTGATATCATGGCTGTAGAGTTGCCGCGAAAAACACAGAAGAAAGTATTGCCTTTGATGCAAAATGAATTGAATCATGTGACCGGTATAAGCAAAACAACCATTACCGATTGGGGTATGAACAGGACAAAATTTACTATTGATGGAAATAACACAGACTGGTGTTACTATCAGTCAGTCGATGAACATTTCACAGAACTATTCAATATCCGGGTCGTCCAGGGCAGAAACTTTTTTGCTGCCAGTACTGCCGACAGTTCGAATTGTCTCGTCAACCAGGCTTTTGCGCGGGCAATTGGCGCAGATAACGTGATTGGGAAACAGGTAGGTTATAAAAACAGAATGCTTACAATTATCGGAGTTACTGCTGATTATCATCTTGCATCCCTCCAACACGAAGTAAGCCCCGTGGTATTGATGAAACGAGACAGCTCACAATTCGGGCAGTTATACATACAACACGAGTCTGGTCAATTTACAAATATCCGTGCTTCTATAACTTCAGCTTTGAAAAAAATTGATCCTTGGCACAAGCCAGAGATCAGGCAACTACGCGATTTGAATGCCGAAAAATATTCCGACGAAAAGAACTGGGCGACTGTCATTAATTTTTCGTCGGTAACCTGTATCATAATTTGCTGCCTGGGGTTATTTGCACTATCCAGTTTCAATATCATTCAACGGATGAAAGAGATCGGTATCCGGAAGATGCTCGGCGCAAATGCCGGAAACATCATGATACTGATGACAAAAGAATTCTTGAAACTCGTTGTAATAGCCTCTATCATCGCTGCCCCTATTGGATGGTGGGTGATGAATGAGTGGTTACAAAATTTTGCTTACCGTATTGAAATACAATGGTGGCTTTTTGCAGCTGCTGGATTTATGGCACTGATGATCGCTGCCCTCACCATAAGTTTTCAAACTATACGTGCAGCAATAATTAACCCGGTCCGGAATATGCAATAGCTTTAAAACATCAAATCTTCCGCAAAATGATTTTGTTCCCTTCGTTTATTATTTCAACCTGGCTATTTATCTGGGTTGAATTATTAGCCATATCCACTGTGCTGTAACACCAATGTGCTTAAATCATGATTGCGTTTCACTCGTACAAAGATTGTAAAAATACCAATTGGTCTGATACTTTTCAGCACCTATCATAAATCAGCTTCTTTACAGACAGCGACTACGCATTGCAAAATTGGTGACTATGTATGCATTCAACTTCCATTCGTAGTTTTTATTTCCGGGAATTGGTAACATAACTCTCCATCCAAATCTATAATTTTCCGTTTGTCCTATTTTGAAATTTATGTTGCAGAAGTAATACCAAACTCAATACATTCATTCTATGCTAACGCTAAAAAATGTCAGGAAATTCTTCAGCAGAAATATGGTCCTGGATATTCCGTCTCTTGAACTAAACAACGATTTATATTGGGTAAAAGGTGGAAATGGATCTGGGAAATCTACCCTGTTGCGATTAGTGGGGGGCTTATTACCATTTGAAGGCCATATAAGTTTTAAAGGCATGGATTTGAGAAGGCAGCCCGTCGCTTACAGACGATATATCTCCTGGGCTGATGCAGAGCCACTTTTTCCTGCATATATGACTGGTGGAGAGCTGATGGAATTTTACCGGGACATCCGTGGATCGACAACCGCAGAAGCCGAGGCACTAACATCGATTTTTGGGATGCGGCAATATATTAATTTGAAAACAGGTACATACTCAAGCGGAACATTGAAAAAGTTATCGCTGATGATGGCATTCCTCGGGAACCCTTCACTTATATTGCTGGATGAACCGCTGATCACCTTAGATACAGCATCGGTAGAGATTGTGTGTAATTTGGTTCGGGAAAGGCAAGAGTCCGGCAGTCTGTTTTTATTGAGTTCACACCAGGAACATGACGCGCCCCTGATTTTTTCCGGCAAACAATTACTGGTCAGCAACCATAGCGTTCAATTAATATGAATTCCCCTTTGAAAGTTTTGTTGCGTTCGTTTGTAGTTCCTTTTTTTCGTGAGAACGCAGGAGCGTTTATTTTTTTTTATACGATAATGCTCTTGGCAGTTGGTCGGTTAAAAAGTGCCGGTACAGTTGAATATCACTACTCGCTGATTATGGGGACACTGAAAAGCAACAGCATGTTCATCCTTGTATGTTCTGCATGGTTGTTATATATGCTTAAGTGCCTGGTATTCATTCTACGCACTATTCGGAAACCCGAGTATCAGTTCCTGCATATTTTTAGTTGCCTCTCCGTTATCAGACGTATTAGTTTGATTTTTTTGGTGATCATCCTGCTGTTTGCGCCTATAGGTTGGTATGGTTTGTTGATTCTTGGTGTGGCCTGGTATCACCATTATTATACTACAGGAATGGTGCTTTTAGGCTATTTGGTTTTGATATCTGTTACACCAGCAGCTTTAGTCGTGAATAAACTGAGGTACCCTGGAATCAAATTATACAAAGCTTCTAAATTTTCAGCCCTGTTATCCAGTTATCCGGGTTTACTTATCCGGTTTATTGCTGCGGAACAAAAAGTTATTTTTATAACAATAAAGTTGTTTACATGCTTGATGCTGTATGGCTTTGCCCGGATCAATTCTTCTTATTACTATGAGCCACAATTCCCTTTTTTATTTTTCAGTTTTGGGATACTTGCAAATGGGGCAGTTATTCACCGGATCAGAACTTTTGAAGAAATTTTTATGTTGTTTTACAGGGGTGCAGCTATTTCATTAACCCGCCGTTTTATAGGATATCTCATTGTCTATGGTATTTTACTGGTTCCGGAATTTATTACAATATTATTGCTGACACCGGTTCATCTTCACTATGATGATGCGCTATGTTATGCACTTTGTGGTTTTGGATTGATCATGTTGCTAAACAGCATTACTTTCCTGGAAGATTTTACAATGAAAGATTATTTGTGGGTGATACTTTTAGTCCTGTGTATACAGTATTTTTTTGTGTTGTCCGATTCATTAACAGCGCTGTATATTGTTTATTTTACTTTAGCTGCTGTGATTTTTTATTTAAGTTACTTTCGGTTCGAAAAGAGACCTAATATCAGGACTTGAATGAGAATCAATATTGAAAAGGGTTCCTTTACCTTGTCTCTGAGACATATGTTGAAAGCGAGGAACATTGAAGTCATTGAATTAATGCCGCCGGCTCTGAATACTGATCTCGGGGGAAAAGGAATACATGAAGGACAACCGGCAGTGATTGATTTCGTTGAATCGACCTCGATGTCGTAGGGAATAGATTTATCGGACACAATAGTATGGCTTTTGAAAAACAGCAGCCGTTCTTCAGCAGGATCTGGTTGCTCAATTCCCGACGCCCGCTGAATACTTTTTGAGTGAAAGTATTGTTGAAGGTGAAGGCGGGTATAGCTTGCATTTTCTATTTGCCATGGTGCACCGCCCGCTTTGCTATGTCTGGCGCCGCTATTCGGTTATTTTACTAACACCTTTTCCTCTATCACGTAGTAACCAAAAAAACCTTTTGAAAGGCTCACATCAAGTTTGGTATACAACGATATTGATTTTTCGAAGCGACATGGAAATGGAATTTCTTTACTCAGCTCTCCGAAGTTTACAACGACATACGGTGTTTTACATGCACTTTTGCGTCGGGTTCGGTTGCCCGTGGATTGGATGTCCAGTTGCTTCAGAATGATTTTATTTTCTCGGAAGTAATAGTTTGTTGCAGAGAGAAAAAAGGACATGACTGCTCCCCCCGCTAGAATACCAAAAGATATCAGAACTCCACCACCCACTCGTTGTCTGCTCCAGAATCGCGAAATACAAATAGCTATCAATAACCCAAAAACTAGTGACGGAACTATAACAATTGAAGCCTTCACAAATGTGAGATCAACGAGGAGAAAACTCCAAATCAAAAGTGTACCAGCTACGAGGATAATCGACAAACAAATGATTTGCCATTTCTCGCTCACTTTTGGTCGATTAATACGTTTTTCCCGCGTAAATTTCTTATTTCTGCTTTTTCTTCCCAAGGATGTTGCATTTATGACGCCTTATGGAAAAGTATTGACGAAAGCGGGTAAAGTTTGATAATTTATTTCAAAGCATACCGGCCAACCGCTTTTGATACCATGTTGTACGTTCCCCGGCCTTAGTGTAGGGTTACCTCCAGTCATGCGTGTCTCTATGTCTTCCGAGATTGAGAGCCTCAAACTCATCGCCATGACTTTTCTTCGAAATTCCTAGACTCTTAAGAGCAAAGTTTATAGCGTTATGCTTGTCCATATATATTTCGGACCTTCGCCCATTCGCCCAAACTACAGCGGACTGCGAACCGTTCCCACCAAAATAATCCGCCTCAACATATGCTATTTCTCCTACTGGAAACAATTTTAAAATCTGCATCTCGGCACCGACTGTCATTAGCACAAAACCTGGAAGATCCTCAGTCAACCCACACAAATTTATTTCATCAAATAATGCTTCGGTCATCGGTACCAAGCCCAGTTCCTGGCTCAATGAAACGACTTGAGCAGCGGGATATTGAGCTGATAAAGTCTCAAGTTGACTATGTTTTGCGACAAATACCTTTATAATATATCCCAAGTTAGGAGGCTAATTAGGTGAACGGCTTTCGGCTTGGAGATGTGGCGAATTTATGGCAATATGTTCATTAGAATTCCAAATATTTGTTTAAGCACAAATGTTTCATAGTAGGTCTTCAGCCGCCATATTGCCAAGAGGTTGGCTTATGTTATTTTCTATTTTTGAATTATCAAATCTAATATTGATCATATTGTAATTGCTGTCAAGAAAAAAGTCAGTTACTTCTGCGTTACAGTTTTTACAATTTTCTGCCATCGTTTATTTCAAATTTCGCTCTTTTAAAAGATTTTCTAATTCTTTACTATCATATTTTGAATTATTAATCAATTTATAAGCAAAAAACAAAGGGACTAGTGTAAAAAATCCTAAACTGTTTTTCATAATGCTGTAAAATACAATTCCTATCAGAAATCCAATTAATACAGCATTAGTTATGGGAGTTGATTTCATTTTTTTTGCTTCTTGTAACAATTCCTGGTCTGTTAATTCTGTTAGTTTTTTTTGTTTCATTTGTTATATTTCGGATATTATATTATTTTGTTGATGTGGTCTTTCATAATAGCGGCCAACGGAAAAGTATTGGCGAAGGCGGCCATAGCTTGATATTTTATTCGACAGGTAACAGGCCGCCCGCTTTTGCCAGGCATCTATGTTGTAGGCAGCTATTCTAGTAGTGATGATTGCTCGATAAGCAGGATTCTGCATAGTCAAGCACCTCACTTTCCTGCAGCTCTATCAATCGTTGCTTAACTGGTTGATAATCTAGTTTCGAAGGGACCTCCATAGCAAAGTATCGATCATTCAGCTTTTCAGACATACAGCCCAGCTCAGAAAATCCATCTCGAATCGTGTTTATATCCGTAGCCGCGTTCATCAATACGACCTGGATTGTCGAATTACCAGAATATTCAATTGTGTCAGTATAAACCAGCATTTGCTCATTCTCGTCGTATTCGGCAAAAATGATATCGTCCGACGCTACGGAAGCATAAAATGGAATGCTATCAATTTTATATATTCCTTTATCATTATCAATCACTTCAGCCCACATAGTTTCCTTTGTCCACTCGTCCAACACATTACTATAAAAACTGAATAAAATTTTTACCGGGTTTTGTATTTCCTCTGACATTGGTTGCTTGTTACCTTAAGTTGCCTACAACGGCCAGGGTATTGCCGAAGGCAGGGCTTTTTAACACTAGTTAGCGGTTCGTCGTTTTTCCGTTTGTCGGCTCATAGTAAAGCGTTACTGCACCCCCACTAAAGGTTTTAGTCTTTATGAGTTTGAGAATAGTTCTGTCGTTTATATTTTCAAATAGTGGCAAACCGCTTCCTGCAACAACAGGGTGAACACAAAGTTGGTATTCATCAATCAACTTAAGTTGCATTAGCTGTATAATTATACTCCGACTGCCAACTAAAATGTCTCTGCCTGGTTGTTGCTTGAGTTCTAAAACTTCTTCTTCAATGGCCCGGTTTGCTAACTTTGCACTTTCCCATTCTACATTTTTCAACGTTTGGGAAAAAACTATTTTTGGAATTTTATCTATCGCCATTGCAAAGTCGTCCATTGTTTTTTCACCTGAAGGATTTTTCACCAGAGGTTGCCAATATTCCATAAGTTGATATGTTATTCTACCGTATAGAATTGCATCTCCCTCATTTAATAGTTCCGTATAATGTTGATGTATTTCTTCATCTGGAATACCTGCTGTATGGTCGCAAAACCCGTCAAGTGTCATATTGATTGCTGCAATTACTTTTCTCATATTTCTAAGTTTATGTCAATCCAAATTCGTGTGTCGTTTTTACAATTACCGCTAACGGGAAAGTATTGGCGAAGGCGGGCATAGTTTAAGGATGTCATCCGAATGATGCCGGCAGCCCGCTTTTGCCAAACATCTATGTTAGCGGTAGTTTAATTTGGTTGAAATGTACCTATAGTTCGCGCACCGTCCCTCAGCAATTCTGCTTCGATTCCATAAGGTATCATGTTGACGCCAAGAGGTCCAATCATTTGGAAGAACTGAGTTTTAGTTTCCACTGTGTATGTTTCTTGCGCTTTTCTCAATCTAGACTTAGTTGTATCAGCGCGGGCGACTTCAATCATTTGGCTGTAAGTGAGAATGGGTTCTACATCGAAGATCTCCCGGTCTCTTCCGCACGACTTGTTTGTGCAAAGTCGCTCCAAATTATTCTATCACCAAGATCTCAAATCTTTGCAGTAATCGCTCCACAACCGATACCACCGCAAGCTGCACAGATATACAACTCGAGTCTATTATCTATTAATGAGGACTCCTGTTGCATTCGGAATTTTTGTAGTGACACCTTTTCGATTTCGCTGTTACGAAACCAAGCAAACGGCGTAACGTCACCGCTTTTTGGTACTTGCAAATACTGCTTTAGAGTTTGTCCCGAAACAAGATACTCCCAGTATTGGCCTTCAGCCGCCATATTGCCAAACCGATGTTATAGGCTGTGTTTCTTTCCTTTGTCATTGTTCAACTTTCGAAGGATTTCATTTTTCACATATTTCTTTTAACTTGTCGAGTGCCTTTGGGTAGGTCTGGTTCATATAATCTACAAAATCTTCTGTAGTATCTAAGTCAACTGTAACCATAGTAATTTCGTTATTTTCTTCAAACGTATAATTTTCAAATCCGTTTGCCCACTTTTCCACTTCTGGTCCATCAGTGATTTCTACATTAGCTTGTAACAGTCCGTAATGACGAATTGAAATAAAACGGTTGGGAATATTGTCAGCTATTTCTGAAACCATTCCACCTTTTTCTCCCTTCTCATTAATTCCTATGAATAGCATTTTGCTACCTTTATTCCAACTCCCCTCATAGGTGGACGTTGGATTGAACAAAGCAGTCCATTGCTCATAAGTTGATTTATTATTAATTCCCAGCATTACATCATATACCTTTTTTGCCGGTGCATTAATGCTTACATTGAATTTTATTTTTTTCATAATTATTATTTAGTTTATATTTCAAATTTACGTCTTAAAAATTTTCCATTCTGCTAATTCATCCTGTCAATTTTCTTAGTGAGCAGGTCATAAATTTCTTTGTCAATTGCTTTATTTAATTTCTTCGTTCATTTTTCCACTGAATGTTATCGTGTTTTGCTGTCGTTTAACATAGCCTATAACACGGTAGGATACCATGTTGGTTGTAGTTCTGTTTTACGCGATCTGGTTTTTATATGATCTTATATTCTATGATTTTGTCAAAACCTCACAATCCTTCTTTTATAGAAACTTTTACGCTGTCAGCTGAGGCTACATTCTTTGTATCCGAATGCCTGAAGACCAACTCCTTCGCAAAACCGAAATACTGAATGGTCACTACAGGTTGTCTCTGAGTTCGACGCCCTCTCGACCCCGGTAGTGAAGATTTTTTTTCTATGACAAAATTGAAGGTCTGTACATTACCATCGGCCCAATAATAATTGGTCGCGACAAAAAGATAACACGCGATAAAACCCCATGAAAACGTGCTTTGCGTAAAGATAGAAAGGAAACCCCACTTGGGAAATATCTGTCGGTAGTGCCGTTTGGTGACAAAAAAAGTGAAAATGCCTACAAAAAGCATTACCAACAAAGGAACATAATATGGAATTATGGTTTTCCTGAAAAGTTGAACCAAAAAGATTGAAACAACCAACCCGACCATAGCAGTTATAAAATAATACGCTTTCCATCTAAAAATAGCTGTTTCAATTTTCTTTTCCATACACGGTCTCTTTGAATTACAGCCAACTTGGAAGTATTGGCGAAGGCGGGCATCGCATGGTGTTCAATCACCAGGGTATTGATGCCCGCTTTTGCCAAGCATGTTGTACGTAGCCGTTGAAGATTTAGTTGTCTAGCCTATCTTGCTACATTTTTTTTGCTGAATTTATCATTCGTATAGCGGCGGTTGCTAACCCGCTACCAGGAAATTCCTGTAATGTTCGTAAGTAATATTCTTCTGCTAAACCTCCTTGTCCTATTTGGCTATAGCAAAAGGCTATGTTATTTAGGGCCATTTCTCTGTATGATATTCTTGATGAACTTAATATCACATATCTATACTTGTCTAGCCAATTGTGCGTCTGAAAAAAATCGTAACTTCTTTGAAAATGAGGTATCGCCTCAGCGAGGTTCCCTTTTTTAACCTTTGACATCCCCTTCCTATGGCTTCTAAGAACTATTGATCTACAGACGAAGGATAACACGAGGTACGTCCAGGCGCCATAAACGATATAAGAGCCTGTTCCAATCAAGTAATATATTAAGATAAATACACCCACAAAAGCGAACTGAGGCAATAGCGATATCCATGCAATTTGTCTAACCGTTGGTGTTTTAGAGGTCATTTTGCGAGTTTAAAATTTGCTTAGGGTCTGTGTCAGGTTATGTACAACGTGGAAGTATTGGTGAAGGCGGGCATAGCGTGGTGTTTTATTCCACATGACACTGGCTGCCCGCTTTTGCCAAGCATGTTGTACGCAGCGTCACGGAGTTGCGAAACGTTTGCAGTTTCGAGTCCAGTATTGCTCTTTTAGAGAACAGGTTTACGATTTTTTCTTTGCCTTCAATATGCCAATGAGGAAGACAAACTGGCCCAGCAGAAATAGAAAATAGGGAGCAATCTTCACGATTCTTCCCGCATAATAATTTTCAAAAAATGCATAGGCACTGTCGACGAATACAAACAACGACAAAATTATGTGCAGCAGGAAAAGGTTTCGATTCACGACTTTTCCTTTCCTATCAATAAAATAATAAATTGCTGAAGTCACTCCAAGCCATAAAATCTGAAATACCGAAGCAAGAAACCATGGAGGATAAATGACTGTATGCCAGCCCGGAACGACGGATGTAGCCAGATCAAGACGAAGGACAGATAAGGTTCCAATGACAAAAACAATAAGAAATACAAAAGAGAATCTAACCATAAATGTTCAGTTACTGACCGCCCGCTTTTGCCAAGCATCTATGTAAAAGCGATCACTTAAGCTGCCTGTTTTTGATGTGGTATAACGCTTTAAATTATCCACTAAATTTTAAGTTATGCAGTCTCAAATGATCGCTACACCGAAGTTATTTATTGGTATAGACGTACACAAAAAAAGTTGGCAGGCACATCTTCGAACTGATATTTCCGACCACAAGAGTTTCAGTCTGCCACCTGATCCGGATATTCTTGCTAATTACGTCTTTAAACATTTCCCCGATCACCAGGTGGCCGTTACCTATGAAGCTTCCTGCTGTGGCTTTTCGGCCGCCCGTGCTTTTCTAAATCTTGGATGGTCTGTAACCGTTGTGAATCCCGCTGACATTCCCACGATTAATAAACACCAATATCAAAAGACAGATAAGATCGATTCTCGCAACCTAGCCAAACAGTTGGAGATTGGCCAGCTTAAACCAATCTACATTCCAACAGAAACCCAGGAGCAACTGCGAAGCCTGTTAAGGCAGCGTAATCAACTCGTCAAACAGGTTCGTAGAGTAAAATCGCAGATCAAAGGGTTGTTACTTTTTCATGGCATCTGCATCCCCACCGAATTTGATAATTCCAATTGGAGCAAAGATTTCCAACGCTGGATCTATCAACTTCCCTGGACACATGTCACCGGTATGCAATGCCTGCACAGCAAACTGCGGGTATTTCAACTCCTTGACCGGGAAGAACGCCAGGTAAGCAATGAACTGCGGGCATATTGTAGAAAGATGCATCATACCGATTACTATCTGCTCAAGTCCATCCCTGGCATTGGTGGCATTCTCGCTACCGCCATCATAGCTGAATTAGGCGATATCCGCCGTTTTGATAACGAGCGTCAGTTGGCTAACTATATTGGACTCGTGGCCGGTATTCATCAAAGCAGTGAGACCGACACCCTATGGGTGTAATACCAAGATGCAAGGCACTGCTGAGAACCTACCTGATTGAAGCTGCCTGGGTCGCCATCCGGCTGGATCCTGGTATCCAGGCTTACTACCGGAAACATATCGGTAAAAATGAAAAATCAGTTATCGTTAAAGTCGCACACAAAATGTGCCGTCGTATCCTTAGTGTGATTAGATCTGGTCAACCCTATCAAATTGGCTTTAGCCGCTAACAAATTATGCTCTTTAACGCTCAACACTTTCGTGGGTTGACTACAAAACATGGTAGGTAGATTGAAGAATACTACATCGCCAAGCAGGTAGCGGCTCATTTTCTTTCAAACCAAACAGATGAAGGTAGTGCTGGATAACAGTAACTACACATAGGAGTCGGAGCTTAAAGAAAACATCAGACAAATATATTCCGCGATCCCTTTTATTGATTTTGAAGCGATGGAACACAGAATCCACTGCGTCAGAAAATCCATAAAAGTGCCGCGTTTTTTAATTTTTACTATGTAGTACCTTTAACAGCATATCATTTATTAGGCAACCCCTTTACATAGGATGCCATGTTAGCCGCCGTGTTGCTGTGTTAGAGTATCTCTGATCGTATAACCCTTACTTCTCCGAAGCGGATTGACAATAATATCTCATCAACGGCAGCAGGACTCTCCATTGTCAGTTCAACGGTTTTATGGAGCAAATTTGAAATGCTTAAAAGGTAATTCATCAAGGTTCTATGGTCATCGATCGTTTGGATATCTTTTGGAGATAGATCCAGCTCCAATTCTGTCTCATCACCTAAATGAATTTGGAGGAGAATATCCCCTAATGTAAGGCTTGCTGAAGGAAACGCACTCTCAGACTTACCCCAATATTTTGATACGGCAGAGAAGTCTATTTTATCTGCTATATGGACTCCGTCCAGTCTGAACTGTACGATATAAATTGAATTACTATGTTCAATCCACCTTCGCCAGTCGTCGATGGCCATTCTTCTCACATAGATATCACGAAGAGAGCCATCTTGAAAGTAAACATGCGTTTTAAGATCTGTCCAGTTCATTATGTCGATAATGTCCGCGAGAGCTAACCTGGAAGCATTGGCGAAGGCGGGCATCACTTGGTGTTTTAATTGCCATGGTATTTCCAGCCCGCTTTTGCCAATCATGTTAGCGGCAGGCGTTGGAGTTCAGGCTCTATCGCTCTTGCCTAACTTTCTTAGATATGCTTTTTCAAGGTTCTCATAATAATTTTTGTAAGCTGTATAGCCTTGCAGTACTTTAGGTCCCATATGTACTACAACGAGATCCATACTCCTCCACGCTTCACCAAGCAAAAGCGTTTCAAAGTACGATACATCTAATGCATTTCGCAGATATTGGTCCATGCGATTCATTCTTTGCTCTTGGAACTCAAAACAGGATCGAAGATCGTCCCAATTCATCGAAATTATCTGCTTGACTGTATAACTAGCGAAACACTCCATTTTTATATGAACAAAGGTTTCGTCCTCTTCAAGGATTTCGGATTCCAAGTCAGGAAAAGATTGAATCAATTCAGTAAAATATTCAATGGGTGTTAATGTGGGGCTTATCGAATTCATCACTTTGGTCGAATAATTTTGGACTCTTATTTAAATTTTCGCTGTGAGCTTGCAGCTAACAGGGAAGTATTGGCGAAGGCGGGCATAGCTTGGCGTTGTGTTCGACGGGATACCGGCCGCCCGCTTTTGCCATACCATATTAGCTGCAGTGCTATTCAATAAACAATGCAGCATCATTTTCAACCACAGTTTGGTAACCGGATTTGAATTCGAGATCAATACTGATCCTAATTTTATGAAAGGTTACTTTGCAATATGCCGATGGATAGTTTCCCTGTGACTCGAATTTAAGAAAAACCCGGAATCGTTCTTGAAATGTAGATGTAAGCAGCTGTAACAGTTCTTTACTAAATTGTAATCCAGTAGTTAGGCAATTTTTATCAGAAGGCTCGTGAATATAGAATTCAATCTCTACTGAATTTAAGAAAAGTTCATAGTCATTTTTTGTAGTGTCTAATTCGAGTGAACCGGGACCGTAATATTCCGTGTTAAGAAATAAAATACAGCCTTCTTCAATTCGAAAGCCGTCTTGCAACTGCGCCTTAAGTGACAAAGGAATTTCTGATGTACTCTCTAAAGAAATCCCTTCTTTGAACAAAGTGGCTTTCATTGAGTCAGTGTACCAATACTTCACATTTCATAATTTTAATATGCAGTGCAGCCAACGTGGTAGTATTGGCGAAGACGGGCATAGCTTGGTATTCTGTTCGACGCGTAACTTCATGCCCGCTTTTGCCATGTTGTACGTTCGTTTTATTTCGTTAAACGTAAATGTTCGATAAGCAACTTTTCTAGATCAGCAAAAGTGATATTGTCAAATTCACCGGCAGGAGTAAATCGCATTTTGTCATCTGAAGGGGGATTTTCCAAAGACAAGAAATATGTGCCATCTTCTTTTCTATACGTAGAGATATAGCCTAGATATTGCCTTGTCTTGTCTGTTAAACCAATAGCTTCCCTGTCTCCCTCCCAATGATCATTGATAACGATGTTTGTTCTTCCATATTTATTTTCGAGTGACTCTAAAACATTAAATATTTTCTTGCTTTTATGAAGTTTTCGCTCTTTCAACTTATGAATGTATTCAGATTCGCTACCGTCCCAAGCGCACTTGATACATCTACCGTTTTCGAAATGATGGGGGCAGTTTTTGTAGCCATATAAAATATGGGAACACTCCGGGCACAAATCAGTCATCTCTGAAGTAACTGTGTTGTACTCACTGTCACACTCTGCACAAGCACTTATTTTCTTTGAAGCATCTTCATCCATAATACAAGGTTCTAGTAATGACGTACAACGGAAAAGTATTGGCGAAGGCGGGCACAGCTTGATGTTTTATTACATGTACCTGGCCCGCCCGCTTTTGCCAAGCATGTTGAGTGTAGTGCTTTTTAGTTTACGGCGGCACCTAGGAAGTGGTCCCAGTTGCAGATAAGGTGCTTAAATAATTCGATCCTGGAACTTCTAAAAAGTTCAAGCTCATTTTGTTGTCTTTTGGGTAGCTTAGACACAAAATGTATTGGCAAGCTGCTTTGAAGTCTGCGTAGAATTCCTCAACTTTTAAGTTTAGTCGGCCGTTGTCCTCAAGTAAATGTGCCATTTCATTTTTAGATGAAAGAGTAATTTTGTATTTAGGCGAAATCGAATGTGCAAGTCCACATCGAAAAGAACCATACAAATCATGTGAAGCTAAATATGGAACATACTTTTGCAGAGAAGGGATTGTATTGATAGCGGATTTAAAGTCGCGTTTTGAGCGCTTATCAACGTGCCAATCTACTAGGGAAGAATCCGCACATTTACCTAAAAATTCGATTCCAATGCCCATTACTATAAACGATATGTAAGGATGTCGGTCAATTAATGACCCTATCTCTTCGATAAGAACCGACTGAATAAAATCTTTGGCGCTTAATTCTGGCATATGTTTGTTAATTATGAGTTTTTACGCATTACACACAACGTGGAAGTATTGGTGAAGGCGGGCAACAATTTGGTGCTTTATTCAACATGTCACTGGCCGCCCGCTTTTGCCAAGCATCTATGTTGTGCGTCGCTTTTTCTCGCAGCAAAAAGGTTGTCTCAGTGAGTCCAGATCATCCCTTGCGGATTAATCTCCCAATGATACTTTTGAGCTTCACCAAAGCTTGAAAAGTCCATTCGTTGCTCTAGCACAATTTCTTTGTAGGCTTGAAACATCTGCCGCGCGGCTATCATGGGTTGCATTCGGCCCACTCCTGTACAAAGTCCAGGGATAGCGATAGACGATATCCGTGGTTCACCCTTTGCTTTGATTAATATCGCATTCATTGCCAAATATGCATTGACCGAAGTATCTATATTGAAATTTGTCGGAATACGCATGGTTGGCGCTGAGATCAAGTATGGAACGTCTACATCATTTGTTTCTATGATTATTGCCTGTCCTATTAACAACTCTCCTTCTGGTAAATTTTTGATCTGGTGCTGCAATCTTTTTTCCAAGTCCCATCCAAACCGCTCGGACAACGCATAATCCAACCCGCCATCCATAAATCCAAAGGAATTTGCGGGGCTTACTACAGCATCGCATTTGATTGTGGTTATATCACTTTCCACAATCGAAACATCTTGCTCTGATTCGAAAAAGGTTCTCCAGGCACTGACAAGTTTAGGCTCTATGGCTGTAAGTATTATTTTCATTATTTGGGTGTTTCGAAAAAGTGACGCACAACGTGATAGTATTGGTGAAGGTGGGCATAGCTTGATATTCATGTTTCCATGGTATTGACGCCCGTTTTTGTCAATGTTGTGCGCAGTCAATTGCGGCTACGAAATATCAGCTTGAACAGATTATCAAGCCGTTTAGTATCAATACTGTACTCCTTCCATTCGCAGATCGAACGATACGTAGCTGTCTTCATAAATTGTTCGTTATATATAACAGTAACTTTAAGATATCCAAAATAATCGGTGCAGAAGGGACCTCTGGAAGTACCGTTATCGATTAATGACTCAGATATATTGAAAAGTGAGTCTTTATCCTGCATCTTCACTGGGAACGAAAAAATTGAATCGGTTGTTGTTATTGAGGCGGAATCAATGTAATGCCTTAAAAATTCAGGTGAACATTTTAAAATCAAGCTATCCTCCCCGTCTTGTAAAGAAATCTCTGCATCTCTATCAATGTTTATAGTAATGCGATGACGATAGTCGCCATTATTCTTCTTGGCTGAAGTTTGCGGCTTGTGGTCAGAGCAGCTAATGCAGATCAGTAAAAAAGCAATAAAAACCTTATGCATATCGCGTCTCAGATTGCGCACAACGTGGCAGTATTGGCGAAGGCGGGCATAGCTTGGTATTCTGTTGGCCATGGTATTTGCCGCCCGCTTTTGCCAATACCGCCATGTTGTGCGCTGCGGTCACTCAACAGATTCACTATTGAATATCTCGAGGCTCAATTGCAAAATCATATGGGCAAGTAGGGAAAATCTTCCATCCATTAGCAGGGATATTTGACCTTGTAAAACATTTTGGGACTTCCTTACCTTCAACCAACAACCAAACACTTGGCTGCACGGTTGAAATTTCAAGTAAAACAAGAGAATCGTTTTTTCTTCGAAGGTCAGAAAAATTTGCAGGGTACCATGCATCCTGGTATCGGTATTCGCATTTATATGAAAACCCGTTCTCCAACCAATCAACCTCTTTAATTATTGCAGCTACAAAGACCTTATCATTTTTGATTAAATTCTCTTTGTGGATTCTTACAATCAGCAGAATTACCATAATAGCTATCACTACAAAAATGAAATTCAAATCCCTTCTAGGAATACTCATATGCTACCGATGATTTCGGACTGTAGGAGATCAATATTTATACGTTTCCCATAAAGTTGCGCACAACGTAACGCGACTATAAGAAGAAAGAGAATTTTAAAAAACAAAAAGCCCAAGAAACTTCTTACCGTTGACTAAAGATAAAATGCCAGTCCATATTCTCCTGCCCTTATTTCTTATAGCCGATGTTGTGCGAAGCTATTTGCGTTTGAATGAAGTCAGTATATACTCAAAGTCCTTAATAAGATCTTGCTCAGCTGGATTTACTATTGTGACGAAGGTATAGTAGCTATTATCTGAAAACAAGATTGACTGTACCGCTTTCATAGGTCGCCTCTGATCTTTGACCACAATGTTAGCAGTAATTTGATATCCAGACATGCCATCTTGGGTTATTTCTTTGGAATGGATCAATCCAACATATTCTATTGATGTAATTGCTTTTAGTGCGTTAATCGACGATCCTTTTTTATCCGAAGCACTCAAAGGTCTAATTGATTTAGCAATAATTAGAAACTCCTTTTTGGGGCCTTCAAGCATCAGACTTCCGCTGATGGATTTCGTATGTTTAAAAGAAGACTTACTTAGATCTACGCTAAAGTCTAATGATGAAAATGCATTCACTTCAATCGAGCTGTCATTAAATACGGATAATAATGATATCTTAATCAAATTCATCATCCTCTCCTTTTGCTCCTCAGGAACGTTAGAGTTTATTAACAAAGTTTTACTGTTGTTTAGCTTCAAGATTAAAGTTGATTTAAAAAAGCTGTAACCGTGTGCAACCGAAAACTGCTGGGAATTCATCATCACCGCTGGTGAATTGTTAATTAGATATTCTTCAGCATTCAAAAACTCCATTCCCTTTTTAGACATATTTTCTTTAGAAAAACCATCTTTGACCTGTTTGTAAGGAGCGGGCAACTCGTTAACAATTATACTAGAACCACTATTATTATCTTGATAGCCTATAAAATTAATTCCTTTTTCAAAACCAGGTGGAGGAACAATAAATACACCTGTACCATTTATTAGCAAATGGTTTTCAGATTTCTCGTTAGAAACTTTTACTTGCGAAAAGCTTTTTAGAGCTGATAACAAACAAACTAGTAAGCAGATGTTTTTAATTTTCATTCTTATAGATTTTAGGAGGTACAGGTTTCGCACAACGTTAGGGCTTGGCGATGTGGCGGTATTTGAAAAACATCAGCCCGTAATTGTTGCTAAATTTATAACTAAAAGTTCATTGTTTATTCTATTGCTCGGTGTCATTCGTCGGCAGGAACTGCAGCCGATTAGCGAACAAAAAGCTGAGCATATATTCGTCGCCCCCGCTATATTGCCAAACCGCTTGTTCTCGGCTGGCTATCTCATATTGTTAACTAAGAAATCTATTATTAAATCAAAATGCTTAGCAGGTTCAACATGATTGCCGTCAACAGGAATATGCTGATAAAAGTATTGGAAATTGTTTTTCTTCAGCCTTTCAATCATTTGTTCCGCCATCAAAGTTGAAGGCCAAACTTCATCTCTTTTTGCAGATATAAAAAGAATCGGACAATCAATTTTTTCTGTTTGAATA
>NZ_DATHKG010000093.1:0-63934 GCF_035489435.1 Flavitalea sp. | reverse complement strand
ACCAGGAAAATGTACTTTGCGATTTATGCGGAGTACAAGTTGCCTGAAAAATACATCAGCTTTGCAGATGCCCGTGTCACAAAATTGAACAATGGGTGGTACCGCCTTTCGAAAACCTGTTCATTCACAGATACCATGCGTGTACTCGTGATCGGCAATTTCAGTCCTAAATCGAATGCCCAGCTCCTTAAAGAGCGCAAAAATAAGGATGGCTACATTGTCACTAATATCGACAACCTGTCGCTCATGAGGGTAGCACAATCCGGTTCAAAAACATCCGCTGGTGCAACTATTATCAACTCCGGAATAAAAGATTCTTTGTATAAAATTACGGATAGACATCGGGGCCTCTATGAACTTGCAAACCGCAAAACGGTTATACCCGTCGAAAACGCAACTCCCCAGAAAAATGCAAATTCACTTGCCGACACCCTGGTTATTCCGGATGTCGCTTTCGCCTTCGATAGCTATCAATTGATTGACCGCCCATTGTTGGTGCAACAGCTTCAATCTGTGCTTCGAGGAAGAATTTCGAAGGTCCTGGTGGAAGGTTTTACTGATGCAAAAGGCAGCGCCAGTTACAATGACACTTTATCAACCAAACGTGCCGGCACAGTTGCAGCCCTGTTAACTACTGAATTTCCACTCGTGAAGTATTTGACAGAATCACGGGGTTCAGGCATTTCAACGAAATATGACGATGACAGTAAGAACAGGCGGGTCGAAATAATTATTTACAAATTGCAGGAATAAAGATTTTCTGCAATGAACAATTATATGATAGAAGATGGATAATCATTCGATCAATTATCCATCTTCTTCTTCAATTCCGCCAATTTCGCCTGGAATGGATTTAGCGGTGCTGCTGGTGCAGGCTTTGCTCCCGGCTTCGCACTGCCTTGCGGTTTAACTGCAGACGGACGACGATCTCCACCACTGCCTTGCGCCGGAGAAGAAGCCTCCTTCATCGTTAACGCAATCCGCTTACGGGAAGGATCTACTTCAGTAACGGTCACCATCACGCGCTGGTTTAGTTTCACCACCTGGTTTGGATCGGATACGAAAGTATTGCTTAGCTGAGAGATGTGCACAAGACCATCCTGCTTTACACCAATATCCACGAAAGCACCAAAGTTTGTAATGTTGGTGACGATACCCGGCAGTTTCATGCCTGGCTTAAGATCATCCATGGTTTTGACATTATCGTCGAAACGAAACTCCTCGATCTGCTCGCGTGGATCGCGACCAGGTTTTTCGAGTTCTTTGAATATATCGTTGATAGTAAGTTCACCGACTGTTTCAGTCACATATTTTTTGCGGTTCAATTGTTTGCGAAGCTCTGGTTTCTGGATCAGGTCCTTGATATCGCAATTAAGATCAGCTGCCATTGCTTTAACAACCGGATAAGTTTCCGGATGAACAGCACTGTTATCTAATGGATTCACAGCATCGCGGATACGCAAAAAGCCTGCGCACTGCTCATAAGCTTTTGGTCCGAGCATAGCAACTTTTTTCAATTCGTCACGTGACTTGAAAGCACCGTTTTTAGCACGATAGTCTACAATGTTTTTGGCAACGGTTGAGCTAAGCCCGGAAACATATGTTAAGAGATGTTTGCTGGCTGTATTTAAATCAACGCCCACATGGTTAACACAACTTTCAACAATACGATCCAGCTCATCTTTCAGTTTTGTTTGATTCACATCATGCTGGTACTGCCCTACCCCGATTGATTTTGCATCGATCTTTACAAGTTCGCTCAATGGATCGAGCAATCGGCGACCGATGCTTACCGCACCACGCACCGTTACATCCTGGTCAGGAAATTCTTCACGGGCAACTTCAGAAGCGGAATAAATTGAAGCACCACTTTCATTCACCATAAAAACAGAAACCGGCTTGCCGAAATCAATACCACGTATCAATTGCTCTGACTCACGGCCAGCTGTACCATTGCCAATCCCAATCGCTTCAATCTTATAAGTATCCACCAGGCGTTTCAGCTCAGCAGTGCTTTTTGAAATCTCGCGTTGAGGCTCATGCGGAAATATATTTGTGTAGTTTAAGAAGGTTCCATGTTCATCAAGGCAAACCACTTTACAACCGGTTCTGAATCCAGGATCAAGTGCCAATACACGCTTGGCACCAAGCGGTGAAGCAAGCAACAACTGGCGCAGGTTTTCAGCAAATACTTTTATCGCATCTTCATCTGCCTTGTTTTTACTCAGCAGCCTGAATTCATTTTCAATAGATGGTTTCAACAAACGATCAAAACTATCATCAATCGCTTTTTTAACTTCTGAAGCATTGGGATTTGAAGCTTTGATCAATATTCTTTCCAGGGATTCAACAGCATGTTGCTTTTCGATATTGATATCCATGATCAGGAAACCTTCTTTCTCACCACGACGTATCGCGAGTATCCTATGCGAAGGGCTATCAGCCAGGTTTTCGTTAAACTCAAAATAATCACGGTATTTCTGCGCTTCAGAATCATCTTTTTTTGAACTCAACACTTTGGCAGAAAACTTTGCTTCTTCAGTAAACAACTGGCGCACTTTATTACGCGCCTGCTCATGTTCAGAAACCCACTCAGCAATGATATCGCGTGCACCTTGCAAAGCTTCTTTAGAATCTTTCACCTGGTCGTTTATGAACTTTGCAGATTCTTCTACGGGGTTCTCTGCACCCTGTTCAAAAATGATCTTAGCCAATGGTTCAAGACCTTTTTCAATCGCAACGGTTGCTTTTGTTTTACGCTTGGGTTTATATGGAAGGTAGATATCTTCAAGCTCAGTTGAATCGTAAGAATCTTCAATACGTTGTTTCAGTTCAGGCGTCAGTTTACCAAGTCCTTCGATGGTTTTGAGAACGGTTTCTTTTCTTTTATCAAGTTCATTGAAATATTTAACCTGCTCAACCACATCATTGATCTGAACCTCATCCATATTGCCTGTGGCTTCTTTACGATACCGGGCCATAAATGGAATGGTCGAACCCTCATTATGCAACTCATAAATATTGTTAATCTGCTTCAACGAAAAATTGAGCTTCTCTGAAATCTTATTGAAATACTTCTGATCCATGGTTTCTATGTTACAATTTACTATCCAAATTTTGGGTAAGCACCGTTCATTTAACGGGCAGCAAATGTAAAAGGATAGGCAGGAAGAAAAAATTTTGTTTGTCCCCAACTACGCCCGCAACCAGTTCAGGCTTTGAATGGATGTTGGGCTTCGTTGGGCGAAGCCCAACTACCCCCGGAGCAGGGTTGAGTTTTTGAGTTGATGTGGGGCTTCGTTGGGCGAAGCTCACCTACGCCCGGAACAGGTCGTTGGACGCGGCCCACCTTGCCATATACTCCCGGAGCCTGCGCAGTTGACTGTTACAAGGCTGATTAGCGTCAGATTTTCCCAATTGGAAGAGGGAAATTGCCATTAGGACGAGGGTCGCTTTCAAGGCATATCAAGTGAGCGTAGGTTTGGGTGAAACAAACTTATATAAAATGAAAAAGACAATTTTTAAGCCGGGATCCAAATTATTTATCATTGGCCTGGTTGGCTTGCTGGCGCTTGGTTCATGCCGGAAATCAGACAAAATTGCAGAGGTAAGTCCGAAGGAATTTGTAGGTGATTGGAAGCTTTCGGACCTGATGCTTGTTAATGCAGGGGACAAACCGCCGCGGAAGCTGGAAGAACTGCCAAGATTGAATGACTTAAGGTTTATCATGGCTCCGGACGGACGGCTTTCGGCAGGGGGCAATGAGAAAGGCACCTGGGCTGTCGCAAAAGACATGATTTCGTTCAGGTTTGATGGAGAAGAACCACTCGATTTGAAGGTATCCAGACTTGAGCCGGGTTTTATGGTCCTGGAATACGGGTTTGATGCCAATGACGGCAGCCATGGCGGGACGATATATTATGCTTTTGCGAAATAGGTCGAAGCCGGAGGGTAATATTGCAGACGGTGATGATGGAGACCGTGATAATGGAGACGATGAGGATGGAGTCGGTGATAATATGGAAAAAACAATCTGCTGCCAAAATCCTTACGAAAGACAGCACCGTCTTAAAACCTGTCCCGGGACAATGTTAAAAATTGTTCCGGGATAATGTTAAACATTGCCCTGGATAATTCTACATCATATTTTTACGGCTTTTCAGGAGATTCAGGAACTGGTCCCGATAGGTATCGCTGACGGGAATCGATTCATCATCAATTCTTAGCTGGCTTTTTTCAATGCTGCGGATCTTATCCAAAGCCACGATAAAAGATTTATGTACCCGCTGAAACCGGGATGGAGGAAGTAATTGCAGGATCTCGTTAAACGACATCAGGGTCATCACTTTTCTTTTGGAAAGAACGATTGACAAATAATCTTTCATACCCTCGATGTATTTTATCTCATCGAGATCGATCCTTTCGTTACGGTATTCGGTTTTTACAAATATATAAGAGGCCACAGCCTGGGTTTGTTGTTTTGAGGCCAGGTCATTGGCCACTTTTGTTACTGCCTTTACAAAACGATCAAAGCCAAAAGGCTTAAGCAGGTAATCCGACACATTGTATTCATAACCTGCAAGAGCATAGCTGCTTTCGGCGGACGTGATAATAACCTTAGGCGGATGTTGCAAAGCCTTTAACACCTGTATCCCATCAAGATCCTTCATGCAGATGTCTAAAAAGATCAGATCAGTTTCATTGTTGACCAGGTAACTGATAGCATCTGCCCCATTGTCAAAAATTTTTTGAAGGCATAACAGATCCATCCTGCTAATGAACTCAGCAAGCTTCGCCACAGCCAGGTGCTCATCTTCTATAATTAAACAACGGATCATATATTGATAGGTGAATTTACCATTTGATTAGGCAAGAGCGGAATAACCAGCCTGATATTAAAGGTAGAAGTTGAGGGGCTGACTTCCATGGTATACTTACCCGGGAACAATAAATCAAGCCGGCGTTTAAGGGTTTGAAGTCCCAACCCGGATGATACCGTCTTCTTTGCATCGGGGTCATAAGCATTATTGCAGGTTAATACCATTTCTTTCCCATTTATATCCACCTTCATCATCACTCCTGACTGATTATGCTTATTATTATGATGTTTAAATGCATTTTCAGCGATCGGTATCAAAAGCATTGGCGGTACTTCGTAGTTGGAAGGATCGCCTTCGACATCAAATTTTATCAGGCCCTCTTTTTTGAACCTTAGGTTATACAGCGCAACCAGGCTCTCCAGGTAATTTAACTCCTGTTTTAATGGAACTGTATTTTCTTTTGTATCATAGATCATATACCGCATGATCTCCGACATAGAAATCAACGACCTTGAAGCTTCATCCGGATTAATTTTTATCAGTGCATCGATATTATTAAGCGTATTGAATAAAAAATGAGGACTAATCTGACCTTTCAAAAAAGCAAGTTCGGTTTGAAGCAATTGTTTTTGAAGTGCTTCCTTTTCACCTTTTAATTTCAGCCCATGCAAAAATCCACGGACCAGGTATCCGAGCATGGAAAAAAAGATCACCAGGATCAACATCTTGAAATACAATGTCACTGTTAATGGTTCATCATCCAATAACAGATAAAGAAATGGCAATAGAATTATCGTCAACACTCCTGCCACGATGAAGAAAAGTCTTGACTTTTTATTCAACCAACCCTGCCAAAGAAAATAAAATATGTAGAAAGGTAATATCAGCGACAGCAATAATATAAGAGCAATCTCCGAGATCAATCTCATATTAAGCAAATTTCCCATGCCCACTATCTCAAGAAGGCTGTCAACCACTGTCAGCATTACGAGATAAAAAATTGTCCAGATCAGCAGGTGGAAAGATAGCTTCAAAGATTTTGTCATGGTGTTTGTGTTTGAACAAACCAAAATTGGTTTGCAGATCAAAGTTCCGTGGTAACCCGGGCTGAAGTCTATACAATCGACAACCTGCCCATTTTTATCTATCACTTACTGCTCCCGGGATTGCAGCACAAAACCTTACCTTTGCAGAATAAATAAAAGTAATGGATATCAAGAACAACATACTGGAAACGATTGGCAATACCCCCATGATCAGGCTAAATAAAATCACAAAAAATTTTCCATGCACCGTTCTGGCCAAAGTTGATTATTTCAACCCCGGCAACTCCATAAAAGATCGTATGGCTGTTAAGATGATTGAGGTCGCTGAGAAAGAGGGTAAGTTAAAACCAGGTGGTACCATTATAGAAGGCACATCCGGCAACACCGGTATGGGCCTTGCACTTGCTGCAGTTGTGAAAGGATATAAATGCATATTCGCCACCACCGATAAGCAATCAAAAGAAAAGATGGATATCCTCAAAGCTGTTGGTGCCGAGGTTATTGTTTGTCCAACCAATGTTGAGCCCGATGATCCACGCAGTTATTATTCAGTTTCAAAACGCCTGGCTACCGAGATACCAAATTCATTTTACTGCAATCAATATGATAACCTCGCAAACCGCCTGGCACATTATGAAAGCACAGGCCCGGAGATCTGGAAACAGACAGATGGAAAAATCACACATCTTGTTTGCACGGCGGGTACAGGTGGCACGGTAACCGGTGTAGCCATGTATCTTAAAGAAAAAAATCCAGACATTCAAATCTGGGCTATTGACGTTTTCGGATCATTGCTAACTAAATATTACAGAACAGGAGAAGAAGATATGAATGAAGTGCATCCATACTTCTCGGAAGGTTTTGGTGAAGACTTTGTGCCACAGAACTATGATATGAGTGTGATCGATCATTTCGAACAGGTAACAGATAAAGACGGTGCGGTGATGGCAAGACGAATTGCACGTGAAGAAGGTTTGTTTTGTGGTTACAGCGCGGGCAGTTGCCTTCAGGGGTTAATGCAGTTAAAAGAGAAATTGAAAAAAGATGATTTGGTTGTTGTGGTCTTTCATGATCATGGCAGCCGTTATGTAGGTAAGATATACAACGATCAATGGATGATCGAAAGAGGATTCCTGGATGTAAAAACATTTAAGGATATTATCAGCACAAGAGGTACACAGAAACTTATAACAGTAACAGAGGATCAGACTGTGAGTGAAGCTTTTGAACTGATGCAGAAATACAATGTTGAAAACATCCCTGTAGTTAATAATAATAATGGTGAGCCGGTTGGGGCAATCAGTGAAGGTGGGTTGTTTACAAAGATGATGATTGATGGACAAGACATTAAAAACCGGAAAGTCACCGAAGTACTTGAGCCAGCCTACCCAATTATTTCATTTGATACCACGCTTGAACGTATCAGTACCCTTATTAATAAAGAAAATGGTGCTGTACTCGGAAAAGACGATACAGGGGATTTCCACATCGTTACAAAATATGATGTGATCCAGGCACTCAGCAATTAATATTCATCTGGGTTATCCACAGTTTGGCATGAAAATCGCTTGATTTAAGTCAATCATATTCTTAATTTCCTCAACTACCTACGCATTTTTAGTAGAGTTACGATGACCTCATCGTGCTTTATACATACCCGCACTGCATACTTACGATTTTCACAGTAAAAACCATAGATTTTAAATAGAGCAGAACTGCTCTTGTGCACATTGCCCTGTCTGTATACTTTTGATGCAGAAGTTGATTGATAGCTTTTATCAATCGTCCAATATCCAAAAGAGAAACCAACGTCCAATATCCAAAGAGAAACCAAGTATCCAATATCTGTCCAAAACCAAAAAATCCAGTATCAGTCAACTTCTTTTTTTTGATTTTTCCGAGTCCGTTTTTAGTAGTCCATATCTTAAGAAACCAACCTTATCCTAAACACCAAACCTTATCCTAACCTGTTTAAAATCCAGGCTATGCCAGAAAAACCAAAACCAAACATCCAAACTAATCCTGAAAAACCAACACTTAGAATCCAGGAATTGCCTTGAAAAACCAAAACCAATCCTGAAAAACCAACCAAACATCCAAACCAATCCTGAAAAACCAAACGAACATCCAAACCAATCCTTAGAAAGATTTAGTTTTTGATCTTATCCTTGATTAACCGTCCATATCCTTAGAAAGATTTAGTTTTTGATCGTATCCTTGATTAACCGTCCATATCCTTAGAAACCCGTCATCACCTAATCCATGATGCACGATCCGTATCCTATTAGATTTTATAATCTTATCCATGGCCTAACCATCCATGTGTTGAACAAACTAAAAAAGCCAGTATTCCTGAATGAAGAAACTTTTACCCGTTATCCAAGTCCTTTACTAAAACCGCATTTAATTTATCCAGTACCCTCCTGCTAAATCAATTTTAGCAGGAGGTAATTGCGGATTTTGCACATTAAGTTTTTTTCAGCCTTATCTTCCGGCAAAAAAACATGCCTTATTTCACCGACCAGGCAGGCAGATCCGTTGAGATTAAATCTCCCCCGACAAAAATCATTTCCCTCGTTCCATCACAAACCGAATTATTGTTTGATCTCGGTCTTGATGAATCGGTTATTGGCATTACAAAATTCTGCATACATCCCGATCATTGGTTTCGGACAAAACACCGCGTTGGCGGAACAAAAAATCCTAACCTTCAGCTTATATATCAATTGCAACCCGACCTCATCATCGGGAACAAAGAAGAAAACCGGAAAGAAGATATAGATATCCTGGCTGAAAATTTTCCCGTTTGGCTTAGTGATATCAATAACCTGGATGATGCATTGCAAATGATAGATGTGATCAGCCGGATCACCGCCACAACCGATAAGGGACAGCTAATTATCATCAACATTCGTGATAGTTTTGGGAAACAATCTCAATCTTCAGAACAACATCGTTCCTCAAACCAAAAATTTAAGGTTTGTTATCTCATCTGGCAGGATCCCTATATTGCTGTAGGTAACAATACATTTATTCATAGCATGATGCAGGAATGTGGATTCGAAAATGTTTTTGCGCATGAGTCAAGATATCCAACAACAACCGCTGAAGCAATAACTGCAAAAAACTGTGATTTTATTTTTCTTTCTACAGAACCTTATCCATTCACAGAAAAACATGTTAAGGAAATAAAATCATTGTTTCCTGGCTCAATCGTCATGCTTGTTGATGGCGAACTGTTTTCATGGTATGGCAGCCGCCTTACCAGGTCAGCCCCCTATTTCCAGACTTTAATCAATAAATTGCAGGATGCCGCAGGAACCAGTTGATAAGCCTTCGAAGAAAAAACCGATGTTCCCGGTGAATGATGCGCTGCGGGCATATCTCAATTATCATGGCCGCGAAGTGAAACTGCCGGTCGCTTACCGAGATCTCCTTCACTACACTTATTCAGTTCCTATTCTTGATAAAAATGGTGTTGATACCTACTGGGAGAAAGTGATTTATGATAAACGTGAATGGGACTTTATCCGCGAAGGACTTGTAAATATCTATGCGATATTAAAAACTGAAGGCGATTATAGTTTCACAAAACATCTTGACGTTGCCCGGATAGACTATTGCACATTTGGCAATTCTCATCCCTTCAGGATACGAATCGTAAACAAATTCAATGACAACTATGATCATTATTATATCAAGGTAGCTGATGCTTCAAGGGTTTATGGTCTTGAGCTCGAACATATGTTATCTCCCAACCGCATTACATTTTTCACACATCTGAATACCCTTGTAGAAGAACATATCGCGGGTATACCCGGCGACCTTTTCATCAAACAATACCTGAACGATGGTGTTGCCAATAAGATCCGCCTTGCAAAGGAATTCGTGAAGTTTAATGAACGTTGTTTTGTGCGATTGCTTGGTGACATGAGAAGCTATAATTTCGTGGTTGATATTACTCCTGATATCGAAGACTTCCAGTACCGCATCCGCAGTATCGATTTTGACCAGCAATCTTTTGAAGGTCGAAAGAATCTTTATATGCCCCAGTTCTTCAAGGAAAATCATGCGTTGGTTGATCTAAGCCTGAAGCTGCTGAACAAAGATTCGATTGAGCAGTACCAGACCGAAGAGAGAACCCTGGTTGCTTTCAGGCTGGCTTCCGCGAGGTACCGGATCAAAGCGCTGCTCGATATCATGACGGTTGACACTATCTCTACCCCGGAAAAGGTAAACCAGTTAAAAGAGGAACTTTACCAGTTTTACCAGGAGAAAAATATGGGTTTTAAAAGATGTCATTCTATGGGAGAGATAGTCAAAATGAACCTTAAACAGACCTTGCGCAAGAACCTGCTGCTTATCCCAAAAATCCAGAGCCGGTTCGGAGATTAATTCCATTAATGTCTTGAATTAGGAAAGTCTTCAATATGAAATGCACGCAATTAGAAATGCACGCAATTTGCAATATCTTGAATAAGAATTGTCTCCAATTAGAAATGCGTCCAATTTTTGAGGAGCAGCAGTGGGATTTCCCATCAAAATCCGTTCAATAAGGCTCATTTTGAGCCTGAACAAACCCTTTCAGGCCTGATCTTTTCCAATCCAGATTGCTTACCTTCGCGCCTGAATAATACTAATCATTTTAACAAAAACAGTAAAAGATTTTTAAAGCATGAAAAAATACAAACCCGGGGTATTGTTTGGTAAGGAATTAGAAGCATTGTACAATGATGCCAAGGACAATCAATTCGCGTTACCAGCAGTAAACGTAACCGGTACCGATACCATCAATGCCGTTCTTGAAACTGCAGCAAAAGTAAACTCACCCGTAATCATACAGTTCTCAAACGGTGGTGCTCAGTTTTATGCTGGTAAAGGCATGCCAAATGATAAACTCCAGGCAAATATTTCCGGCGCAATCTCTGGTGCACTTCATATTCACACCGTTGCCCAACACTATGGTGTACCTGTAGTTTTACACACTGATCATGCTGCTAAGAAATGGCTCCCATGGATCAGCGCGCTGATCGATGCGGGTGAAAAATATTTTAAGGAGAAAGGACAGCCGCTTTACAGTTCACATATGCTCGACCTTTCTGAAGAACCAATTGAAGAAAACATACATACTTCAGTTGAGTTTTACAAACGAATGGCTCCACTTGGAATGAGCATCGAAATCGAACTCGGGGTAACTGGTGGTGAAGAAGATGGCGTCGATAACAGTGGTGTTGAAAACGACAAATTATATACTCAGCCCGAGCACGTTGCATACGCTTATACCGAATTAAGCAAAGTTGGTAATATGTTTACTGTTGCTGCTGCCTTTGGAAATGTGCATGGCGTTTATAGTCCCGGTAATGTTGAACTTCGTCCTGACATCTTACGAAACAGCCAGGTCTATATCGAAAAAGAATTGAAAACCAAGCCAAAGCCTGTGTATTTTGTATTCCATGGTGGCAGCGGATCTCCGCAAAACCAGATTCGTGAAGCACTGGGTTATGGAGCAATCAAAATGAACATCGATACTGATATGCAGTGGGCATTCTGGGAAGGTGTAAAAGATTATTACAAGAAAAACGAAGCATTTCTGCAAGCCCAGCTTGGAAATCCTGAAGGAGCAAACAAACCAAATAAAAAATATTACGATCCACGTGTCTGGTTACGCAAAGGTGAAGAGACTTTTATTAAGAGATTGGAAGTTGCATTTGAAGATTTGAACTGCATTAATCGCAATGCATAGTAAAAACACGAATAGAAGCTAGTAAAAATCACAAATATAAAAACTCCCGCTCATCAGAATTGTTGAGCGGGAGTTTTTTGTTGCTTTAAATCAATCACGCAAACTGTTCAAAGCTAGAGGGATGTGACTATCTTTGTGATGTCATCCTTTAGATAGAATTATTCAATATAACAGAATAATCGAGATCCTATATAAAGATCATAGCCCTGTACGCTTCGGCCTACAGGGCCTCTTTTTTACTTTTGCTAATTAACTGTTTTTACTTTTGTTAATTTACTGCTTTACTTATTGATAATCAACTGGGCACCAAGTTCATTTGAACCGCCTCTGCCAAAGATACCCTTAGCTACGATTGTATAAATTTTACCTGCCTCTACAACAATGCCCGGAACACTGAGAAGCTTTACGGATGAACCTGCAAGGAGTACATCAACTACATAAGTTCCGGCATCAACACTGATAAAGTTTGCTTTGCTTCCATCTGTTACTACATCAGCATAAGTTCGGTTTGGAAACAGAACAGTGTTGTTGGCTGCAAGATCAACAGCAAGTTTGCTAGCCGATGTGGCAGGACTCAAATGTATAAATCGCACTTTTGCTTTGCCGGAGGCCGGTGCTGATAAATCATCTTCCACGGTAAACACTTTCAACTTGCTGGCCAGCAAAGTATCATAGGCGAAGATTGAATAGCTACGGCCATCATTCATGTTGATAGAGGTCTCAACAACGGGATTAATAGTATTAACTGCTGCAAGCTTTACACCGTACTGCTTAGGAGCAATAGAGCCATAAGCAGAATTAGTACCATAAGCAATTGCAGAAGCGCTGGCTTTAACATCATCAAGATACAATTCAAGGGAAGGCGCACCTACCGCAGCGTGAACCACCATGTAATTAGAAGGTTCAACGGGGCCATCGTCATCGTCTTTCTTACACGAGTTCATAAACAGTACCATCGAGGCAAGCGCAAGCGACGTCAGGATCTTTTTCGTCATAGTTGTTGTTTTAATTTTAAGAATTGTTGGTTAGTGAGAAGATAATTCGCTAAGGCAATTTCAATTAACATGCCATATGTTACTAATAATCAATAACCCATAGAGTGTAGTGCCATTCCTGAACGACTTTATATTTTCTTTATGAATTATGGCTCAACTTCCTGCGAACTGTTTCTACATATAGAACTGCAGGTAGCTATAATTATTCATTAGTCCTGGGTATCGGGAAAATCATGTGGCTAATGTCTCCTCATATCCCTGTTTTTGGCGACCAATTCCACACAATTATGCGATTGTGGCGGACACGTATTGAAAGTGGTGAGTGGTGAGTGGTAAGTGGTGAGTTTAGTTATTGAGTGATGAGTTAAAACGCTTGATGTACAACCCCGATAGGGGTTGATTTCGCATAGCCCGGGGTGAAACCCCGGGGTGTGATTCACATAATGTAATTCATGTAATGTAATCCACATTATGTGATCCACATTGTGTAATCCACATTATGTAATCCATGTAATGTAATATTTTACAGGGCTCAAGAATTATCATTAATCTCTAAACCAATTGTACCTGTACAATTGCAAGTCTGTAGAAAGACCAGTACCGAGTCCACTTTAAGAGAGATATGAATTATGAGTTATGAATTATGAAACAAGTTATTGAAATCTTTTTCTTTTAATTCATAACTCACTTTCATAACTAATAACTCAACAACTCAACTCACCACTCACCACTGGAATTAAAACGCTTTTTTGGGCGCATCAGCTTTTGACGGCGTTACTTCCTCCGGCATCAGGACGGCGGTAAACTGATTTTTACCATTAAACACCAGTTTAGCTGCTTGTTGAATATCCTTCACGGTCAGCTTATCTACAAACTCTTCATAGTTTATAAAACGTTTCGGATCACCTTTTTTCTCCTTCAGTTCAATAAGGTTACTTACCCAGGTTCCGTTTTCTTTCATACTTGTTCTGTATTGCTCTTTCCATTGCTGCTTTACCTTATCAAGGTAAGATTGCTCAGGACCTTTATCAGCAATCTGGCGGAATTCGTTGTTTACTGCTTTCAGCAAAGTATCGACCTTTTCCGGACCGCATGGCAACTGCAGCATGAAAGAATAGTTTGAGTAAGGTGATTTCTCCAGGGCTGCAAATGAACCGCCTCCATATATGCCCTGCACTTTTTCGCGGAGCTCTTCTATGATGCGGATATTCAGTACTTCACTCATTGCCTGCAATTTCAAATCAAGCTCTTCACTATAAGGAATCTCACCGCTATAGATTGCAAGGATCAGGCTTTTCTGTTCTTTCCCTTTATTAAAATTCAATTTTTTTGTTCCTGTGATAGGTCTCACCTTATTATCAACAAAACTGAACTTCTTACCTGTCACAGGCAGACTCGCAATGTATTTCTCAATCAATGGTTTAATATCTGCTTCCTTGAAGCTACCAACAAAAACAAAATGCATACCTGTAGCATCACCAAATCTCTCTTTATATATAGCCAGTGATCTGTCAAGTTCAATTTTATCAAAATAAGATGATTTGGGAACAGCCACTGGTGCCAGCTCATTGTTTGCATACATCACCTTATACATGGTATCAATAAACGCTGCCTGGGGATTAGAGCTAAGCATTGCATATTGTGATTTATTACGCTGAACATAAGAACGGAACAGCGCCGTATCTTTCCGTGGTTGGGTCAGGTACAAATTTGTTAACTGGAACATTGTTTCCAGGTCCTTAACAGATGAACTGCCACGCAAGCCATCAGTAAGAGCACCAAAGCTCGGGCTAACAGTTGCGGTTTTTCCAGCCAATGCTTTCTTGAGATCAGTTGGAGAAAATTCACCAACACCCATTGCATTCACTATAGGCACTGCATATTCTGCATTGTATTTGTCCTTAATACCATAATTATTTTTTCCACCTGGCCGGGTTGCAGCCATCAAAATCTGGTCATTTTTGAAATCGGTAGGTTTCAAAGTAACAGTAATACCATTGCTCAGTTTCATCTCAGTGGTACCCAGTACAGCATCTTTGGTGGTGCTCACAATCTTTCCGGCTACCGGCATTTTGTTTAAAAGATCGGCAGCCACCGCCTTTTCTTCATAGGCTTTGAGTTCCATTTTGCCACCGTCATCAATAACCGCTAGCAGTTCTGATTCAGTCGGCAATTTTTGGTCTGCCTTAGGATCAGGACCCATCGCGTAAACGAATTTATTTTTCTCGTCCTTAAACACTGTAGTAACGACGTTCACTTCTTCCAGTTTAATACCAGGTAACAATGCCTTCACATATTCGAATTCCTTATCAATTCCTGGTGTCGGTTCCTGCTGAAGAAAATGACTCACATATTCATTCACATAATTGGCTGATTCTGTTTTATCACGATTGTTCCATGCACGCTCATAGTTGGCCTCCATCGTTTTTTTTGCCCGCTCCAGTTCATTAGCCGTAAAACCAAAACGTTTAACGCGCTCAATTTCTTCGGTCAAAGCATTGAGACCTTTCTGCATATCACCGGTACCCGTTCCTGCATAAGCGCTGAACTGATCGTATCCACGGGCATAAGATCCAAAATCAACGGCGCCATAAAGAAATGGAGGATTTTCTTTTTGTGTGAGCTCCTGTAAGCGCTGGTTCATAAGGGTTGTAAACAGACTCTGCACGAGATCCTTACGGAAGTCTCCCACAGTCGTTTTCTCAGGAGCTTTAAAAGCAGGATAGTTGATTGCAAGCTGGTAGCTCGTTGCTTCCTTATCAGTGACCAATGTTGCTGTGCTTGACGAATAAGGCGGTAATTCCACGTTTACTCTTGGCCTTGAATTAGCGGGATTGGTGAGAGCATTAAAATGTTTTTTGATCAGCTCTTCAGCCTTTTCTTTGGTGATATCACCTACCACAATCACTGCCATCAGGTCCGGCCGGTACCATTCCTTATAAAAACGTCTGATCTCTTCATGTTTAAAATTCTTAATGATATCTTCCTGGCCAATCGGTATACGCTGTCCGTATTTTGATCCTGCAAAAAGTTTTGGATAAATCTTCTTATACATCCTGTCTGAAGCACCCTTTCCAAGACGACTTTCTTCAAGTATAATAGCTCTTTCAGAATCAATATCATCGTCCAGATAAGTAACATTATGCGCCCAGTCTTCCAGGATATCAAATCCTTTCTCAAGATTGCCTGCCTTGTCGGTAGGAATGGGAAGTATATAAACGGTTTCATCAAAACCTGTATATGCATTGAGATCATTTCCGAATCCAACCCCGATTGATTGCAGGAAAGAAATGATCTCATTTTTCTTATAGTTTTTTGTCCCGTTAAAGGCCATGTGTTCGGCCATATGCGCGAGACCTTGCTGAGAATCATCTTCCAATACAGACCCTACATTAACTACCAGCCTCAGTTCCACTTTTTTCTCGGGGCGGGCATTTGGCCTTATATAATAGGTTAGCCCGTTTTCGAGTTTGCCTACCGTTAGCTTACTATCCAGGGGCATCTTGTCTGCCGTGTTTACCTGGCTCGTCTGCGCCGATCCGGTTTGGACAACAACCAGGAACAGCAATGCAAAAATCGATTTCATTAACATATGGACTTGTTTAAGTTAGCAGTTAGTAATTATTTTAAGTTAGCAGTTAGTAATTGTTGGTCTTAGAAAGTTAGCTATTAAAGTTCCCGGAAATTATGGTAGTTGAATTTTACTGATGACAACAAATTTATCAATGACGCGAATCAATTCGGTTTCCACTTATGTAAAAAACGGGGAATATTGCGATTGTCCCAATTACAACAGCCGCTGATTCAGACGGAAAATCTGTACCAACGGCTGCATGTTAAATTATATTCCGTAATTATCCTGCAAGGACGGCGGAAATATATAAAAAAAATTTATCTCAGGACCTCTTCCACCGCTTCACCTACGTTCCCACTTGGGTTCTGGATCTTCAGCAGGGCTGAAATGGTTGGTGCGATATCGGTCATATGTGTTTCCCGGCTTAGTTTACCGGGTTTTACTTTCCATCCATAAAACAACATAGGAACATGAGCATCATATGGGTTCCAGCTTCCATGGGTAGTGCCGGTCGCCCCGCCGTCAATATATCCGGGTTGCAGGATCAACTGGATGTCACCCCCTCTTTTTGGATAATAACCATTGGTTACCATATCCTTTATTTTGGCGTTCAATGTGGTACCGGCAATATCTTCCAGGTCGAAAGCCCTTGAAATTTCCGGTTGTTTGTTCAGATAAGCAATGATCCATTTTTTCACGGCAGCCTTATCCAGTTTCATAGAATCAATAAGCTTATTATTCAGATGTAACTGGTAATTTGTATTTGCTATGATCAGTTTATCAGCTCCAAACTGACTTTTTAAACCTTCATTGATTTCTTTATTCCACTTCTCATCAGGTATCACACCACCTGGCAATTTATTTTCAGTATTGAAGCCCGGAACATGAGACACTCCATGATCAGCCGAAAGAAATACCAGGTACTCTCCTTTTCCTACTTTGGAATCAAGGTAAGTGAAGAACTCACCCATTTCTTTATCGAGACGCAGATAGTTGTCTTCAGCCTCGATAGAATTCGGACCAAAGGCATGGCCAATATAGTCCGGGCTGGAGAAACTTACCGCAAGCAGATCCGTGATATCATCTGCACCTAATTTTTCATTTTCGATGGCTGCTTTGGCCATTTCAATGGTGAGTGTATTTCCATAAGGTGTGCTTGAAACAACACCAAACGATTTATCAACGAATTTTTTCAGATCATAAGGGAAGCCGCGTTGATCAGCGCCAAAAGGCTTGCCTTCATATGGCTTATCGTCTTTGGTACTTTGTACATAAGTTCCGATAGGATATAATGTGCTCCAGCCTTTTTCAAAATACCCGTTCATAAGCTTACGCGCATTGAAAGCTTTTACCCAGGCTTGTTCTTCATTCATATAATAGGTAGAAGTTACAAAGTTGCCGCTCCTGCTATCAAACCAATAAGCCGCATCAGCAGAATGACCAGCCGGTAATATTGCACCCCGGTCCTTAATAGCAATGCCAATCACTTTGCTGCGGAAGTTGGTTGCCAGCTTCAGTTCATCAGCGATAGTGGTTACCAGCATATTTTTTGGACTCATTTGACCAGAATTGCCGGTTGCGCCCACTGTTTTCACAGAATTATCTTCGGTGCAATAAACTGAACGCCCCATTTCCCGATCCCACCAGCCATTGCCAGTGATACCATGTATAGCCGGAACACTGCCGGTATAAATACAGGTATGCCCACAAGCCGTGATGGTCGGGGTATATGGAATCAGGGCATTCTCACAACTGAAACCCTGGTTCAGGAATTTTTTAAAAGCGCCATTTGCAGCGTAACGATCATAATAACGATAGAGGTAGTCCCAACGCATCTGGTCCACCACGATTCCAACCACCAGTTTAGGGCGGAGTTTCGTAGAAGAAGCAGAAGTTGTGGAAGATTTTGTTTGACCAAATGTTAAAGAAATAGCAAAACAGAGACTTGAAACCAGAAGTAATTTCTTCATCAGATTGAATAATTTTCAACAAATGTAGGAAAACTTGAAGCGGTTCAATCGGGCACAAGTAGCAAATCCATTACCTTTGCGTGAATTTAATCTATCTGAAAACAGATTTAATTCTATTATCAAACCAACATATATGGCAGATATTTTTGACAGGCTTCTGAAAAATTATGGTCCGATAGGACAACATCGTGAAAGAGCGCATGGTTATTTTGCTTTCCCAAAACTGGAAGGTCCGATAGGCAGCCGGATGAATTTCCGTGGTAAAGAAAAGATTGTCTGGAGCCTGAATAATTATCTCGGTCTCGCAAATCATGCCGAGGTTAGAAAAGCAGATGCTGATGCTGCTGCTAAATTTGGTCTTGCTACGCCCATGGGTGCAAGGATGATGAGCGGAAACTCAAATAATCACGAGCAACTCGAAAAAGAGCTTTCTGAATTCGAATCAAAAGAAGATACTATCCTGCTCAACTTTGGTTACCAGGGTATGTCAAGTATTATTGATGTGATCTGCAGTCGTCACGATGTAGTGGTTTACGATGCAGAAAGCCATGCTTGTATTATTGACGGCCTGCGTCTTCATCCCGGCCATCGTTATGTGTATAAACACAACGA
The DNA here is from genome assembly GCF_035489435.1 of Flavitalea sp. Lineage (NCBI taxonomy): Bacteria > Pseudomonadati > Bacteroidota > Chitinophagia > Chitinophagales > Chitinophagaceae > Flavitalea > Flavitalea sp. The sequence continues at coordinate 45,174 of NZ_DATHKG010000093.1, read as the reverse complement.
TGTTGCCGACTTTGAAAGACAGCTTCAAAGGTCCACTGCGTTGATTGAAAAGCAAAAAGCCGGCGGTATCCTTGTGATCACTGAGGGTGTATTTGGAATGGCCGGCGACCAGGGCAAACTAAAAGAAATAGTGGCTTTAAAATCGAAGTACCAATTCCGATTATTGGTTGATGATGCACATGGTTTCGGAACACTTGGTAAAACCGGTGCTGGTGCTGGTGAAGAACAGGGAGTACAGGATGATATCGATCTGTATTTCTCTACGTTCGCGAAATCAATGGCATCCATAGGCGCTTTTCTTTCAGGCCCGAAAACGATCATTGATTTTATCCGCTATAATATCCGTTCGCAAATTTTCGCAAAAAGCCTTCCAATGCCTATTGTGCTGGGCAATCTGAAACGTCTCGAATTGTTAAGAACTCAACCTGGACTTCGTGAGAAGCTATGGCAAAATGTAAGATTGTTGCAGAGTGGTCTGAAAGAAAGAGGATTTGATATAGGTAAAACGGATTCTCCGGTTACTCCTGTTTATATGAATGGCGGCGTTGAAGAAGCTACGGCGATGGTGATGGACCTTCGTGAAAATTATAATATATTCTGTTCAATCGTAGTTTACCCTGTGATACCTAAGGGTCATATCATTTACCGTTTGATTCCTACGGCTGCGCATACAGAAGAAGATATTCAGCTGACTCTGCAGGCTTTCGACGAAACCAAACAAAAGCTTGACGCCGGTTCATATAAGGTTGAATTTATCCCAAATATGGCGTTAAGAGAATTATGAGTTATGAATTATGAGTTATGAAAGTTAATGGGAGAAAGATGAGATAACTTAGCAATAAAATAATATATGATAAAAAGACTGCCTCTTAAGGGGCAGTTTTTTTGTGCCTGATTGGGTCGCTACTTTGTGGCTGGTTGGGTGGGAATTTTTTGGACTTGCACAAAAAAAGCCTCCCTAAAGGGAGGCTGCACTAATCAAATACCATTAACCATTAAACCTTATCCTATGAAAAATCAAATATAAGATGATAGCGTTGAAACATTAGTTGTATTAGTATTTTTTTTTTGGTAAAAAATTAGCTTACTTGATTTATATCAAGAACCAATTAAGGTTAAATACTTATATGGGGGCTTGATAGCACATATGAAGGGCTTTATAGCACGATAATACTAAAATAAAAAAGGGCCAGGATAGAAATCCAGCCCCGTATTAAATCCAATATCCTATGAAAAACCAAGGCTATGACTTCATTAAAAAAAGAAAAGTTGCATGGACTCTCAAAAGTTTGTAAAATTCAAGGTAAGTGGGTAGGAAAAGAGAATTATGAGTTATGAATTATGAGTTATGAAAGATAGTGATGAATGGGGACCTCTCCTTGTCACTACATATTTCATTACTTCATTCATAACTTAACTCATAACTCATAACTCATAACTCATAACTCATAATTCTGTTCCTACCATTTGCTTTTGAAGTTTTTACGATAGTCCTCGAACGCCACTTTGCCGAATTTTTCTTCGCCGAAATATTTTAAGATCAGTTCAAAGTCTTTTGGCTCGAGGTAGCCAGGTATCGCTTGTGGGGCACCGTTATCCGGAGGTATAATTACTGTGGTTGGATATGATAGCTGTCCGTTGGTTAAATAGAGGGCTATATCATTCGTACGATAATTGGGATTGAAGCTGTAGCGTTTACCATTCCAGGTAATCTGCTTTTTTGTTTCTGCATCCAGCTTTACGGTGTAGAACTTATGTTGAAGATAGTCAGCTACATTTTTATTAGCATATGTTTTCTTATCCATCACTTTGCACCAGCCGCACCATTCTGTATACAGATCAATAAGAACCGGCCTGGGGTTTACCCGCAGGCTGTCTGCCACCTGCTCCAGGGTGAGCCAGTTCACTTTACTGGCCGAGACATGCTGCTTTTGAAGCGTTTCAGGCTTTCTAAGAGATAAACCCACCAGGAGTATGCCCCCAAATAAAAAAAGCCATTTTACACTTCGCATAACTACTTTTGTTTGACAGTAAGATAACTCAAATACCATGCATAAAATTGTGTTGGCGATCACTGGCGCCAGTGGTTCAATCTATCCCAAACTACTTCTCGACCGATTATTAACAATGAAGGATCAATGGAGCGAACTCGCGGTCGTGATGACCCAAAATGCCAAACTCGTATGGAAAACAGAGCTCGATAACCAGGATTATGATAAATACGCCGTAAAATTCTATGAAACAGGTGATTTTATGGCACCTTTTGCCTCCGGTTCCGGCAGATACAATGTTATGATTATCGCTCCCTGTTCAATGGGTACCCTCAGCCGTATAGCCACGGGAGTTTCAACCGACCTGATAACCCGTGCTGCAGACGTTATCCTTAAAGAAAGGCGGAAATTGATTTGTATGATCCGGGATACACCTTATAACCTGATACATATAAGGAATATGGAAACTGTGACTCTCGCGGGTGGTATTATCTGTCCTGCAACACCTTCTTTTTATAGCAAACCTGCTACCATCGACGCGGTGGCAGCAACAGTTACAGACCGGATACTCGACTTAGCTGGCCTGGACATTCAAACCTTCAGATGGGGTACTGGAAATACGCAATAAATCTCCGCTTCTTATTCAATAATGATCCGGGTTGATCGTATATTCCCTCTACGATATTTGCCAGGTACGATGTTCCAGTTACAATATTTTCCAGCTACGATATTCCAGCTACGATATTCCAGCTACAATATTTTCCTGTTAAGATCATATCTAACCTGTTAAGATCATGTCTAAATTGGATCTGTTTAGGTCAACGCATATCCCCTTGATACTTATTTCGGCGAAAGAAAATAACCAACTTAACTTATCTTAGGTCCACCTCTTCTACTCCCGGATATTTCTTTTTATCGAACACAAAAACAGCATCCGCAATAGGAGCTTTACCATTCAGGCTGTTGACTGTATAAGTATATTTGTTGCCATTCTTTTCAAGTACGCGGGTACTGTAAATGCTTTGGGTATTTTTATCAACCATTGCATAAACCTTATGAAAAGCCTTGGTTTTATCAACCGGGGTCAATTCTATTTCCTGCACTGTTTTGGTGCCCACTTTCTTTTCTCCGTTCAGTTTATAAAGGAAATCCTTGTCATAAAAGTTTGTAAACAACTTCTGCGGCGTGATTGAATTTGCGGATGGATCAAGTTGTGAAATTGTTACCTCATTGGCCGCTTTGTCAAAAGTCCAGACGTTTTTGCCATCACAAAATATTTCCTGGCCGGGGATATTGATCTTATATTTCTGACCCTTCATTGACACAGTACCGGTTTTTGTGCCCTGTACTTTTCCTTTGCCATCTTCAATTTTTAAGGTAAAGTTTGCAAGTACCGCTGAATAAGTTTTGAACTTTGCACTTACCGCATCCAGTATCTTTTTTGCAGCCGGATCATTGGTTGCTAACTCACCCTGGCTAAACAAATTTGTGACAATCATCAGTAACCCGGCAAACAAACTTAGTTTTCTCATGCTGAATATTTAAAAGAAATTTTACGCAATATATGGGGAGATGATCAAACTAAGGATAAGGTTGTCTTAAATTTTCCCGGTCGCAATACAAAACAAAATATGGGATACTTATAACATTTTCTTAATAAAACCAAATGATCATCTTCCATACCAGCCAGTTGATCAAATTTCAAACGAACCAAATTGACCAACTTCCAGAGCAACCAGTTCATCAAATTTTCAAACGAACCAAATTGATCAACCTCCAGAGCAACCAGTTCATCAAATTTTCAAACGAACCAAATTGATCAACTTCCTAATTACTATTGAATCAACTATTTTATTAACCAAGTTGATCAACCAGGTGACGCTCAAGATCTGCTTCTGTTTTGATCAACACATCCCTGGCCTTCGATCCCTGGCTCGGTCCCACTACCCCACTCGCTTCCAGCTGATCCATCAACCTTCCTGCCCTGTTGTAACCAAGCTTCATTCTTCGTTGTAACAATGATGTCGAACCTATCTGGCTTTGAACAATCAACCTGGCAGCATCCTCAAATAAAGCATCCCGGCTACCTATATCAAAATCCTTGCCCTCCAGCTCTTTTTCGTCCACATATTCCGGTAAAAGGAAAGCTTGTGCATAACCTCGTTGATCACCGATAAAGTCACAAACGCCTTCAACTTCGGGGGTGTCTACAAAAGCACATTGCAAACGGGTCAATTCTCCATTGTACGAAATAAGCATATCACCCTTTCCAATCAATTGTTCTGCGCCACCTGTATCCAGGATCGTACGGGAATCTACTTTCGAAGAAACCTTAAACGCGATACGTGCCGGGAAATTCGCCTTGATGGTACCGGTAATAATATTAACAGATGGTCTTTGTGTGGCAATGATAAGATGTATACCGATCGCACGAGCAAGTTGCGCCAGGCGCGCAATTGGCATTTCAACTTCCTTACCCGCAGTCATGATAAGGTCAGCAAACTCATCAACTACCAAAACAATAAATGGCAGGAACTGGTGCCCTTTTTCAGGATTCAGCCGGCGCTTGATAAACTTCTCATTATACTCTTTGATATTCCTTGCCCCCGCTTCTTTCAGCAGATCATATCTTGTATCCATTTCAATACACAAGGCATTCAGGGTATGAACCACTTTTTTTGTATCAGTAATGATGGCATCTTCTTCACCGGGCAACTTGGCAAGAAAATGTTTTTCAATGGTCCTATATATACTCAGTTCGACTTTTTTTGGATCAACGAGGACAAACTTTAGCTGGGATGGATGTTTCTTATACAACAGCGAAACCAATATAGCATTTAATCCAACCGACTTACCTTGTCCTGTAGCACCAGCCATCAGCAAATGCGGCATGGTTGTAAGATCAACGATGAAATTATCATTATCAATCTTTTTACCGATCGCTATCGGTAAACTGAAATTATTCATCTGGAACTTCTCGGAAGCAAGTAGCGACTTCATACTTACCACTGTCTTCTTAACATTCGGCACTTCTATACCGATGGTTCCTTTACCAGGAATCGGCGCAATGATACGAATACCCAATGCAGCCAGGCTTAAGGCGATATCATCCTCCAGGTTTTTGATACGGGAGATTCTCACACCTGCGGCAGGTACAATTTCATAGAGAGTTACTGTGGGCCCTACTGTCGCACTGATTTTTTGAATAGATATATCATAGTTCTTAAGGGTATTGATGATCTGATTTTTGTTTGCTTCCAACTCTGCCGGATCCTGGATGATCTTTTCGCTGCCATGGGTTTCAAGCAGGTCCAGCCCGGGATATTTATAATCCTTTAAATCCAGTGTAGGTTCATATGGTGTAGTGTTCTCAGGCAGTTTTTCGGCAATATCTTCATCAAGAACCGGTTTCTCAGGCACACTGTAGATTTCGAGTGGAATATCGGCCAATGGCTTTTTTCCCAGCCTGTCACCGGCCTTGCTGACAATTGGTTCGGGTATCATTTCAACCGGTAATTCATTTTGAGTACCGATCTCGTCATCCAGGTCTTCTTCAAAAGTCTTTGCCGGGGAAGACAACTCATCAGACAAAGCTTTTTTCTCTATTAACCGGAGATCATGTGCCGGGGTATTTTCAACTGCTGTAGAATGCAGCTTCTTGTTCCTGCCTTTTGGGATATCCTTCACCGGTAGTGTTTCTTCAAGGCCGGTTAAATCGTTGTCATTATCCAGCAGCACGTCTCCGGCTCCGACTGCTTTTTTCTGTTTTTGAAATTCAGGAACCTTGAATACCGGGTTAAACCGCCAGATGATATAGGCAATTCCGACCACCAGTAAAAGAGCGGCTGTACCAAACATACCAAGTGTTACCGAAAGCCAGTTACTGATCAGTTTACCAAATTCTCCACCCCACGGAAAAAAACTTCCGCTGCTTATAAAAGCAAGGGCAACGGAGAAATAGATTATGCCAACCAGCAGATAACGTATGTTCCGGCCAATAGAAAATATCTTTTTTGCAAAGACTGCATTAGCGCCGACAACAAAAAATAAGGTGCAGAAAATAAAAGAAGCAAGCCCAAAACCGTTATAGAAGAATTGGTGAGCAATATATGCCCCGAGGTTTCCCATCAGGTTAGCAGTCTTAATACCTTCGGATGGCCATAATATGGCGGCACCACGGAAAACCTTATCCTGATCAACTTTCCACGTGAACAGATAGGACGCAAATGCTATAAGTAAAAACAGGCCGCACAAAAGGGATACAACACCCAGTATTTTATGGGTTCTCTCATCTCTTGCCAGTTCCTTTACCGTTACACGCTCTTCTTTCTCCGGCTTTAATTTATTTTTGTCAGCTGTCTGGCTTTTTTTACTTGATTTCGCACGATTTGCCATGTTCACAAATATAAGTAGTTTAGGCTTTGTGAGGTTGTGGGTCCCATATTAACCCTGATATTTGCTTAATCTTTAGTAAGGATATATACTTAATAAAGGTAGCAGGTTAACGTAGCAGAAAAATCTGTACTTTTCCATTGCACACAATACCGTAGCTCCATAGCTTATGAGCAACACCAGTTCCCTGCATCTTAAATATTATTTACAACGTATAATCCCGCGGATTATTGGCCTGCTGGTGTTCTGTGTACTTGCTGCCACTGTTTTTCCTTTCAATTCCATCGCCCAGGATTCCGTTATCGAAATAAATAGTTTTCGCAATCTGCGAATCATCGACACATTGGTCAGATACGAACTTACAGAACCAGGAACTATCAAAGATCACCAGATCCCGGCAAAGTTAAAATTCGCTAATTTTCTGCCTTCGAAAATATCACAAAACCTGCCTGCTGACTGGGTTGAAAAAGAATTGTTTTTGAAGTTTACTTTGGCGAATGATACAGATCTACCCAGGACTGTTAGTTTTTATCCCGGAACCTATTTTACCCAAATCAGAATTTTTAAAGCAACCGCGGGAGCAATAAACTCAACATTCCAGGTCTTAAAGGATTCAATTCTTCCTGACAAGAATATTGACGGCTATCACCCGATTTCCATGCAGCCCGGTGAAAAGGCTGTCTTTTTTGCCCGGCTCCGTTTTTTAAGGTCTTCGCAAAATACCCTGGTGCCTATCATCATGAGGGCTGACTATATTGACAAACACAAAGCGGTTGCCATTGTAAAAAGAGCTGACCTTGATATAGTTACTTATATAGCGAGTGGAATGATGCTGATGATGATTATCTATTCAGTGGCAGCGTTTATCCAGAACAGGAACAAAGAATATCTATATTATGCCTTGTATGCTTTTTTCACCGGCCTGCTGCTTTTTCTTATTTCGTTTTTAGGCACGCGTTTAAATAAATTCAACTTCTTTTATATCGAGTATCTCGATCTGATGATTCTATGCGCTTCTGTATTTTATTACCAGGCATTCATGCGCACCTTTCTGGACACCAAAAACAATCATCCGTTCCTGGAAAAAGTATTCAAGATTGGCCAGGGGCTGAATATCACCATGATGATCATTTATTCGATCATATATTTTACAACGGAGAAGTTTTTTGTCCTTTCGATTCTTGAAGATGTCAGCAAAGAATTTTTCCTGATCATAGGAATTATCTTCATCATCTATGGTATACGCAACAAGGATCGTTTGATGAAATATCTCGTAGCGGGAAACATTGCGGTGGTGATCTTCAGTATCATCTCATTTATTATGCTGGTCTCTCCTTTTAAATTTACGACCAACTCGAATTTCAGCCTGCTTAACCGGCCCCTTGTTTATTATGAGATTGGGCTGGTAATGGAACTGATGTTATTTTTATCAGGTCTTGCATTTAAGAATCGTGTGGATATTATTGAAAGGGTTAAAGAAAGGGAAGGTTTAAAACTCCAGAATGAAAGACAGGAGTTTGAAAAACAAATGGCTGTTATGGCAGCACAACAGGGAGAAAGGGACAGGATATCTGCTGATATGCATGATGAACTGGGCTCGGGTGTTACTGCCATCCGGCTGATGAGTGAAATTGTAAAAAGTAAACTGAAAACCCAATCCTTGCCTGAGATCGAAAAGATTTCTCATTCGGCCAATGAACTCCTTAATAAAATGAACACGATCATTTGGACCATGAAAAGCTCCAATGATACGCTTGAATCAATGATAGCTTATATAAGAGCGAATGCAACAGAATATTTTGATGGTACAGCTATTAAATGTGATGTTCATACGCCTTCCACGATTCCGGAAGTGGAAATGAGCGGGGAGAAAAGAAGGAATATTTTTCTCAGTGTTAAAGAAGCAATGACAAACATCATTAAACATGCACAGGCCACGGAAGTTTCCATCTCGATCAGTACATATAATGAGCAGCTTGTAATAGAAGTGGCAGACAACGGTAAAGGAATGGACATCAGCAATACGCGCCGTTTCGGAAATGGTCTCGCAAATATGCGCAGGCGTATGGAATCCATCAATGGCTCACTAATATTTCTACAACAGAACGGGACGATATTAAGATTTGAGTTAGCGATTTGAAAGGGTAACGACATCTGCATTCAAACAACCCTGAAGGGGTTGACTTCGCATAGCCCGGGGTGAAACCCCGGGTGGATGTCAAATCCGTCCCGATTTCACAAAAGCAACAGCCATCAATATCCAACCCGCAATAAGAAACAAACCACCAAATGGGGTGATAATTCCGATACCATTTAATCCAACGGTACCGGTTGCCTTTAGCAGTGTCAATAAATAGAGTGATCCTGAAAACAACAATATACCAGCAATAAATGCATATCCTGCATATGACATCCATGAACCGGAAAATTTTTCAAATAGGATCGCTACAAGTATCAATGCAAAACAATGATAGAACTGGTATTTAACCCCGGTCTCAAAAGTGCTGATCGTTTCTACCGGTACAATCTTTTTCAATCCATGTGCCCCGAAAGCCCCCAGTCCTACAGCAAGCGCTGCCAGTAAACTTCCGGTAATTAGAAATCCTTTATGCATGCAATATAATTTGGGCAAATTCAGAAACAGTAATATCATTTTCATTGTCGATGATCAGGTCGGCCTGTTCATAATACATACGACGCTCATTCATTTTTTTAACAATAAACGCTTTCAGTTCTTCATCTCGAATACCCTTCAAAACCGGCCGGTGGCTGCGTTGCTTTAAAAGCCGGTTGCCAAGAACATCGATATTTGTATTGAGCCAGACAACCAGCCCATATTTTTTCATATAGTCTATATTATTGAAAAAACAGGGTGTTCCGCCACCACATGAAAGTATTAGTGAGATGTTGTCATCAACCAGGTTTTCCATAAATTCCTTTTCCTTCACCCGGAAATATTCTTCTCCTGATTCAGTAAAAATATCCGCAACAGAACGTTTTTCAGCATTGATAATCACTTCGTCAAGATCATAAAAAGGTATACCGAGTCTTTCCGACAATTGCTTGCCCCAATGCGTTTTGCCCGAGCCCATAAATCCTATCAAAAAAATCCTCATGAGTTTGCAAAGTTAGCTATGAAAGTAATTGGAAAGTTGAAACACTGTACGTATCAACGCTGCATTGTAAAACTGCAATTTAAAGGAGCATTGTAAAACTGCAATATAAAAATTGCACAATTAATTTGCCGGATAAACCTTCTATTTAAATGCATTGATGCCCGTTACATCCATGCCGGTTATCAGCAGGTGTACATCATGTGTGCCTTCATAGGTAATCACAGATTCAATATTCATCATATGACGCATGATTGAATATTCGCCGGTGATACCCATACCACCCAGCATTTGCCTTGCGTCCCTGGCTATATTGGCGGCTATTTCGCAACCATTTCTTTTACCCATACTCACCTGCTGCGGCGTGGCCTTGCCTTCGTCCATAAGCACACCGAGCCGCCAGTTAAGCAATTGCGCTTTTGTAATTTCGGTGATCATTTCGGCGAGTTTTTTCTGCTGAAGCTGGAAACCGCCAATTGGCCGGTCAAACTGTATTCTTTCCTTACTGTATCTAAGGGCAGTATCATAACAATCCATGGCTGCACCAAGTGAGCCCCAGGCAATCCCGAATCTTGCTTTCGTTAAACAACTCAACGGACCCTTTAATCCCTTGACATTTGGCAGCAGGTTCCCTTTCGGGATTTTTACATTGTCAAACACGAGTTCACCGGTTGCCGAAGCACGAAGACTCCATTTTCCATGGGTTGTAGGAGTACTGAAACCTTCCATACCTCTTTCTACAATCACTCCCCTCACATCCCCGGCCTCATCTTTGGCCCATACAACCGCAACCTGGGCGAATGGCGCATTGCTGATCCACATCTTGGCTCCATTCAGGATAAAATGATCCCCATCATCTTTAATATTGGTCAGCATTCCCCCCGGATCTGAGCCGTGGTTTGGCTCGGTAAGACCAAAACAGCCCAGCCATTCTCCGCTGGCCAGTTTCGGCAGATATTTTCTCCGCTGTTCTTCGCTTCCATATTCATAAATCGGGAACATGACCAACGAACCCTGCACCGATGCGGTTGAACGTACACCGCTGTCTCCCCTTTCAAGTTCCTGCATCATCAGGCCATAGCTGATATAATCAAGTCCCCCACCCCCATATTCAACGGGAATCGTCGGGCCAAAACAGCCCAGTTCGCCTAATTGCTTCACAATCTGCTCCGGAAATTCTGCACGTTGAGCGTAATCCTCGATGATCGGGGAAATCTCTTTTTTTACGTAATTGCGTACAGACTCCCTGATAAGTATATGTTCTTCAGTCAATAGTTCATCCAGTTTGAAATAATCCGGGCTCGAAAACTGGTCAGTACGTGCGGCCATGTAATAGTTTTGAAAAGTAAATTTAGAGGATTCTATCGAATCAGTGATGAGTTATGAGTGATGAGTTATGAGTGAGAAATATACACCCTCGAGGAACAGTTTAGATTCATTTTCAATCAGTTATCTAAAAAGTATCAGATATTTTCTTTACACTCATTAACTTCACTCATCACTCATAACTCATAACTCATAACTGGAATTACCGAATTCTCATGCAACATCGTGTAACTACCTGCGTCTCTTTATCAGACAATTAAATTTTTAATCATTTGGAGCTTACAGCAACCTACATAAAAGATGAATTGGTAGAGCAGTGTAAGCGCGGTCATATTCCAGGGTTCCAGGCTTTGTATGACAAATATTGCAAGGCCATGTACAACACCAGCCTGAGGATTGTAAACAACAGGGATGATGCGGAGGATGTTTTGCAGGAAGCTTTTACCGACGCTTTCAGATCGCTTACTGACTTCAATTACAGGTCAACATTCGGAGCCTGGCTCAAAAGGATCGTGATAAACAAATCCATCAACATTCTCCGGAAACGGAAATTTGAATTGGTTGATATTGACCATCCTGATGTATACCTGAAACCGGAAGAAGAGGAAGTGGACGAACAGGAAATACAATTCCGCATCAATGCCGTAAAAAATTCAATTAAACTATTACCGGACGGATACCGAACGGTAATCACGCTATATCTGCTCGAAGGATATGACCATGAGGAAATAGCAGAAATACTTGGAATTACCCATAACACGGTAAGAACACAGTATGTAAGAGCCAAGCAGAAACTATTGTTTTTACTCAAACAGGGAGGACTATCATGAAAAAAAGTTTAGAAGATTTCATAAAGGAGAACAGGACAGAATTTGATTCAGAAGAACCTTCACCTAAGGTTTGGAACGCAATTGAAAAGGAAGTGGCAGAGCCGGAAAAAAAAAGCGGAGCTAAAATCACCGTTTTCAGCAGATGGCTCATCGCAGCCTCAGTAGTCGTTGCCATCTCAGCCGGAGCTTACTTTTTGCTCACACGCAATAATGAGAGATCGCTCAGCGACAATGAAACCCGGGGTCGGAACCCTGTTGAACAAAATAATATCCTGGATGAAATCAATCCCACCTATGCAAAAGAAGTTTATCACTTCACCCAACTCATAGAATTGAAACAAAATGAACTGAAACAAATCGGGAAGGATCAACCCGAATTGTATCGCCAGTTCATGGGTGATATCACAACCCTGGACAGTGCATATAACAAGCTCAGGAAAGAGTTACCCGCAAACCCTAATCGTGAACAATTGCTGGAAGCAATGATTCAGAATCTTCAGCTGCAGACGGATCTTCTGAACCAACAACTCCGCGTTATCAAACAAATCAAACAATCAAAAACATCATCAAATGAAAGCAACTTTAAAAACATATAGTTTTCTCATTTTACTTTCCACTTTCGCACTACAGGGTTTCGCCACTGAAAACCCGCTTATCGAAAAAAAGAAAACCGTCTCAAAAACCTATCCATTATCTGCCAATGATCTTGTGACATTGGACAATCGTTTCGGTGAGTTAAAAATTTCCACCTGGGATAAAAATGAAATCAAGGTTGAAATTACAATGACAGCAAAAGGAAACACTGAGGAAAGGGCCAATGATATTCTCGAGCGGATATCCATTGATGAAGGTAAAAAAAGTAATGGCGTCTATTTTCGCACCGTGCTGGATAGCAAGAACGAACGCAGGAATAATAACAAAACTTACAAAGATGAAGGTTTCAATATCAACTATGTTGTGGTTATGCCTTCACGCAATCGACTCGACGCTTCAAATGAATTCGGTGCAACCATCATCTCTGACTTTACCGGAGAGGTGGAGATAGAATCCAAATTCGGTTCTCTTACCACGGGCAAACTCGTAAATACAAAACAAATAACAGTTGAGTTTGGATCAGCAGACATTGCAAGCATAAGCAATGGTGAACTTGAAATAAAATTTTCGCGCGCCATCATCGGAAATATGGATGGAAACGTAAAAGCAAGGTTCGAACATTGCAGCGGGATTCAACTTAATATTGACAATAAACTGAAAGGGCTGGTGATAAGAAACGATTTCACGAATCTGCAACTGAACGTAAATAAAGGTCTTTCGGCAAAATATAACATCTCTACAAATTTTGGGGATTTTACAAATAAGACCGACTTCGATATTAGCAATGCAAAAAACGATGATGACGATGATGGTCCAAGATTTAAAAAACAGTACACCGGCAAGTCAGGAAGTGGCACGGTAGATCTGAAGATCACAGCTGAGTTCAGCAATATCACCGTAGGACACGAACTTAAAATGGACCTGAAAAAAGATGAGAAAAAGAAGAATGGTAAAGGGGCAGTGAATATTTAAAAGCGAGTATCTAAAAGTGGATTTCTAAAGTAAGTATCTAAAAGTAAATATCTAAAAAAATCCGATCAGTATATTGTCTGCAATTTCAACGAAATAATTGCAAACGCATACTGATCGGAGTATCTCAAAACCCTGGTTGAACTCATGTGACAAACCGGGTTAATTATTTCATAGGTCGTTAGATAATTAAATATTTCATAGGACGAAATATTTCATAGGTCGAAAACTACTGTAACCAGGGCCTATATCCATTTGGGTTCTTCAATAAGGATTTCAGACTCGGCATATGGTCAACAGGATATTAAAAGTGAACCCTGATAGAATCCCTTTTTACGGTATCCTGTGGCATTGGTTTCCTGTTAGTGGTATCTCTTTTTCTACCAGGTATCGTATCCTGGAAGTCATTACTTATTGTAGAATAATCTTCGTGTACATAATTGGTATTTTCACCAAAGGCACCACTGTAAAATCCAAAAGCTGCTACTGCCAGTCCAAAAGTCATTAATATCTTTTTCATAATTCTCGTTTTATCGTGTTTATAAATGTTATTACCAGTATAGTGGCAACAACCGTACTAAGAGAATTATGAATTATGAGTTATGAGTGATGAGTTAGTGTAAGAAATTGAATTTTAACTTATTACACGTTTAAAGTAAAATTTAAGCTTTATGGCAGGTTGGGGAATATGCCCCACAAACGGGGATGTTTTTGGGTATTTGGGGGGAAGATGACCTTCAATTGTATTATCGGTGAACGTTAGATCAGATATATAATTTCATTTCTGCCTGGTATTCTTTTGCTGCAATACCAGCCTGTACAGCAAAATCAGCTTCGTTGGATGCATAAATAATGGCGCGGCTCGAGTTTACCAATAAGCCAACATCGGTATTTTTTGCTTTGTGAGAAATATCTGCAAGGCTTCCTCCCTGGGCACCAACACCAGGAACCAGGAAGAAATGTGAAGGGATGAGATTCCTTATCCTTTCAAACATGGCGGTCTGGGTAGCACCAACAACAAACATCAGGTTTTCTGAGTTGCCCCAGGTTGCGGCTGCTCTCATCACTTTTTCAAAAAGATATTCATCATCATACTTAATCATTTCAAAATCACGTGCGCCTGAATTGGAAGTAAGTCCAAGTAAGATGGTCCATTTATTTTTGTATTCAAGAAATGGCTTAACGCTATCCCTGCCCATATAAGGTGCAACGGTAATAGCATCGAAATTCATGGTCTCAAAAAAAGCCTTTGCATATTGAGAAGAAGTGTTGCCAATGTCACCTCGTTTTGCATCCGCGATCTTTAAATGAGTAGATGGAATATAATTAACAGTTTTTTCCATAGACTGCCATCCCCTCAAACCATTGGCTTCATAAAAAGCAGTATTGATTTTATATGACACGCAGTATTCAGCTGTAGCATCAATAATACTTTTGTTGAATTCGAATACAGGATCGGCAGCAGACAATAAATGGGGAGGGATCTTTGTTTCATCGGTATCTAATCCAATGCATAGATAGGATTCTTTTAGCCTGATCTGTTGTATCAGTTCCGCTTTTGTCATGTCGCAAAGATAATCAGCTGTATTGTGAAGAAATAAATTTTTTGTTCTTACCGGAGAACCTGCCGCAAACAATCTGCAAATGTATAAATCTCGCTGAAACTATTGTACAATGGTACGGGAGCAATGCGGATTACACCGGGTTCCCGCCAATCAGCAAATATCCCATTTTCCGCTAACCGGTTAAAAACAAAACGCCCATCTTCCCTGAAGAACATCGAAACCTGGCAGCCATGCTCACGAGGATCGGTAGGTGTTATAATTGCAAGTTTGTCTGAAAACTGCTCCCTGATAATATCATTCAAAAGGAAAAACAGATAGCTGCTCATTAGTGAAGATTTCTCCAGGATATTATTCATCCTGGCATCACTAAAAACCGTCAACGCCGCATAATGTGAGGCAAACAACAAGATTGAAGGAGTACTCAATTGCCAACCTTCGGCGGTGCCAATCGGGATGAATCCTTTTTCCATATTGAATCTTGTGGGTTTATCATAACGCCACCACCCGGCAAAACGTTTTATTCCGGGATCATGATGATAGCGTGAATTGACAAAAACACCCCCAACTGCGCCAGGCCCGGAATTGAGGTATTTATAACTACACCAACAGGCAAAATCTATATCCCATTCGTGCAGTGCGAGCCTGATGTTCCCGGCGGCATGTGCGAGATCGAGGCCAATCTTAGCCCCTGCTTCATGCGCAGCAGCGGCCATTCCTTTCATGTCAAAAGCCTGCCCGGTATAATAGTTTATCCCGCCCCATAATATCAAAGCCAGTTCCTCACGGTGATCAGCAACCGCTTTCAATATATCCTCATGGCGAATATTGTATTCCCCAGGTCGTGGTGATACTTCTATCAGGATTTCTTTGGGATCAAACCCAAGATGCTTTATATGTGTTTCCAGCATATACTGGTCACTTGGAAACGCCTTTGCTTCACAAATGATTTTGTTTCTTTTGCCTTCAGGCCGGTAGAAGCTCACCATCATCAGGTGAAGATTAACACTCAACTGGTTCATAACTACCAGTTCGGAAGGTTCAGCGCCAACGATTACTGCAAGATGTTTTGTGAGTTTGTCATGGTATTCGAGCCATGGTTCAGTACCATGAAAAAAACCCTCTACACCATAGTCTGCCCACTGTTTCAAAACCTTACCCAGTTCATCACTTGTATTTACAGGTTGCAGTCCGAGTGAATTACCAAGGAAATAGATTTGCTCCCTGCCTTCGCGTTTTGGAACGATAAACCGATTGCGGAAATGCTTCAGCGGATCTTTGTTATCCAGCTCCAACGCAAAATCAACATCGCTCCTAAACTCCATGCGGTATTTTATTTAATTAATAGCGAAACTCCTATACGGTACCTGTTCTTCCTCCATCCACCGGTATACTGGTTCCGGTAATATATGAAGCTGCAGGCGATGCAAGGAAAGTAGCCAGTGCTGCCAACTCGGCTGGTTCGCCAAAACGTTTCATTGGTATTTCCTTTTTCAGATTTTCCTTTACTTGCTCTTTCGTTGTGCCGCTATTTTTAGCCATGTTGTCAATAAGTGAACTGAGCCTGGCAGTTTCAGTGAGGCCGGGCAGAATATTATTAACAGTTACATTAAAGGAACCCACTTCGTTGGAAAGTGTTTTAGCCCAGGAAGCTACTGCTGCACGAATTGTATTGGAAGCCCCAAGGTTTGCCAATGGTATCCTCACTGATGTAGAGATGATATTGATGATCCTGCCATATTGAAGTCTTTTCATGGCAGGAAGAAAGGCCTGCGCCAACAATTGGTTACAGACAACATGCTGTTCAAAAGCTTTCGCAAAATCTGATGGATCAACTTCAATGATGGGTCCAGGTTTAGGTCCACCACTATTATTTACCAGTATATGAACATCGCCAATAGCCAGGATTTCAGCAATCGCAGACTTCACCTGGTTAATGTCTGAAAAGTCAGCTACTATCGCCTGATGTTTCTGATCTTCATTTACTGACAGCACAGCAATAACCTCGTCCAATGATTTTTTGTTTCTCGCTACCAGGATACAGTTTGCGCCGGCTGCAGCAAATGATTCCGCTATTGCTTTTCCTATGCCCTGGGTGCTTCCACAGATTACTGCTGTTGTTCCTGTCAATGATATGTGCATAGTTGAGATTAGTTATTCGTTTAGAACAGGTGATTAAAACAGACCGGGTTATTAAAACAAATCAGGATAATCGGAGATTATCCCATCTACTCCCATGTTTTGAAGTTCGGTAATCTTTGCTTTGTCATTTACTGTCCAGGGTATGATCTTCATTTTTGCCTTATGACACTGTTCAACTATCTGTGGTGTTACCAATGAAAAATGAGGACTATAAATATCCGGAATAAAGCCAAGTTCTTTGATATTATATTCAACCGAACGTGGGTTCTGAATCAAAGCCGCCAATTTTATTCCAGGATACTTTTTATGCATCACCTGTAAAGTTCGAAAATCAAAGGATTGAATAATTGACCTGGTTGCGATATTTTTTTGATTGATAACACCCATTAGGAGATCAACATATTCTTCAGGGGCCGGATGAAGCTTATTGTCTCCCGAAGGTTTGCTTTTTGTTTCGATATTATAGTAAACCGGTGATTTCTTGTTATTTGCCACATAACTTTCTACGGAATCTATTACATCAACCAGCAAGGGCTTTATTGCTTTTACTCTTTGTTGGCGTGGAAATGCAGCATATGGCTTCAGACCCACATCAAACTTCAGGGTTTGATCATAAGTCATTGTATAAATTGCAAACGAGTCCTGGTTTTCTTTAGTTATAGGATTTCCAGCTTCTACGGTTGTTATTTCGTTGTTGTAATATTGGTCATGAGATAATATAACTTTCCTGTCAGCCGTAATCACAGCATCCATTTCCAGGGTAGTTACCCCGAGATCGACGGCTTTAATCATAGCAGGAATCGTGTTTTCCGGCATTAGCCCGCGACCTCCCCGATGTCCCTGTTTATCAAAAGAAGCCGGAACCGCTGTGCCGGTTTGTTCAATTGCAGATGGCTGCTTGCTTGTGTCGCAAGAAAAAAGAAATGCAGCAATGGAGAGGATCGCAAAACCCTGTGAACATTTTTTCATATTTTTCTTTGAGAATCGAAACAATAAATTTGAAGATCGAAACTAAAGATTACCGGTGAACTAATCATCAGGTTCATATGAATCATACATTAAGTTTATCACCAGTGATGTTCATGCTCTTTCCCGGAATAGATATTAAACCGGAATAGATATCACATCATTGAAACCGGTTATTCATGCGGAAAAGGACATTGCAGCCTCGACTTCATTTCCGCTGCAATTTGTTTTGATTGCGGATCCCCTTCATCAAGTTTGCTTATGATGTTTTTATAGCTTTCTTCATCCCGGTTCTGGCTTAACTTAAATACATGATCCATCGAGATGATATCAATCCTGAAGCCCTCAATAGCTTTTGTTAACCTGTCGATATAATCTTCCGGAAGACGTTCGAATAAGGATGGCGAAGCAGGATCATTTTCGAAATGAAAAGTGGTATCATTAAGAATAGTACGAAGCTCATCCTTGCTTAGAAAACTCAAATTGCCTTTTACATGAACCGTCATATAGTTCCAGGTAGATCCCGTTTGTTTATTGGAATACCAACTGGCACTTACATAAGTATGAGCCCCACTGAAAATACCGAGCACAGCGGGGTTATCAAGGAAAGCCTTGTAATGGTCGGTACCTTTCATCATGTGGCCAAGAAGATATATGTTTCCGGAAGCATCTTCACGGATCAAAACAGGTACATGAGTAGCAACAGGAGTATTGTCGGCTGCAACACCGCAGATCAGGATAAATGGATTTTCTTCCATAAAGGACCTGATCTTAGCCTGATCCTTTTCCTTGTATTCGGGAAGATTGTACATCTTGTATGGTATGATTGAAATTTATGATCAGCTCAGCTGCATCTCAGTCTCCCTGATATTGGCATTTCGCATTGAGATGCTTCTGACCGCATTCGCCGCAAAGTCAAGATATGCTTCACGACCCGCTAATTCAGATGCAACAATCGGAATGCCGCTATCACCGCCTTCCCTGATTTCCTGGTCCAACGGTATCTGCCCAAGAAAAGGAATTTCATACTCTTCAGCGAGGTTTTTGCCGCCATCTTTTCCAAAGATATAATGCCGGGAGCTGGTACCGGGCAGGATAAAATAACTCATGTTTTCTACAAGCCCGATGATGGGAACTTTTGCCCCCATCTGCGCAAACATGGCGATAGCTTTTTTTGCATCAGCCAATGCAACCTCCTGTGGAGTTGACACAACAATGGCACCAGTTACCGGAACTGCCTGCATCAGCGTAAGGTGAATGTCTCCTGTTCCCGGAGGCATATCGATAACGAGATAATCCAGATCGCCCCAGTTCACATCGGTAACAAACTGTTTTATAGCGCTGCTGGCCATCGGCCCCCGCCATACAACTGCGTTTTTCTCGTCAACCAACAACCCTATGCTCATCAGTTTGATCCCGAATTTCTCAAGGGGAACAATCATGCCTTTACCACCATTATCCATCATCATGGGTCTTTCTCCACGCACACCAAACATAATCGGCACACTTGGACCATAGATATCAGCGTCCATGAGACCCACTTTTGCACCACCCTGTGCCAGCGCAATGGCAAGATTCGAAGCAACAGTGCTTTTACCTACCCCGCCTTTTCCGCTCACTACCGCTATGATATTTCTCACATTGGGAAGAACCGATTTTGGATCATGACGGTTGGAGGTAGTATTTGAAGTAAAATTGACCAATACGACCGCTTCTTTGTTTACTTTGGTTTGAATAGCATCCACGCAAGCGTTCCGCATCATGTCTTTAAGCGGACAGGCAGGCGTGGTGAGTACAAGTGTAAATGAAACGTCGTTGTTTTTTATTACAACGTCTTTAACCATGTTCAATGAAATAATATCACTACCCAGGTCTGGCTCCTGGACAATCCGCAACGCATCTATGATCTGCTCTGTGGTCATGTATAGAATAATTTGTTAAATTAATATCAGGCTGCAAAATTAACCAATAGCGGGGGTATTTTGTTTAACTATTTATTACTTACTGGTGAACCCTTGTTTATAAATTTTTATATCTGTGTAAACTACTATAAGACAGTCAGGTCCATGTGTTAAAATTTATTTTTAGGTATCGGATTTTCATAAAATAACGTAGGTTTGAAACCAATGAAACGAATTCTACTCTTTCTCTTTATACTGTCTGTGGGAGTGCCATTTGCCGCAAATGCGCAATTTGAAAAACTGAAAGATTCAGTGGTGATGTTATTCGGGGTCGTTATGACGGCAGACAGTCTGCAGGGCATCCCCTATGTAAGTGTAGTGATCCAGGGTAGTAACCGCGGTACACAAACAAATGCCGATGGGGTTTTTTCAATTGTTGTTGAGAAAGGGGACATGATTGAATTCTCAAGTATTGGTTATAAGCCGAAGCTCGTTGAGATTCCCCGCACTCTTGAGGGAAATCAGCATAGCATGATACAGCTGATGGTAACTGATACCATGTATCTACCGGCAACGATTATCCGACCAAGACCAACCAAGGAGCAGTTCGACCGGGATTTTGTAAATGTTCAGATGCCGGATGATATGTTGGAAATTGCCAGGCAAAATGCAGACGAATCGAAACGAAGCGTCTTGTCAAAAGGGCTGCCCTCAGATGGGCGTGAAGCAACCAATATTATGCTGAAGGGGGTGTCTCAACGTGCGTATTATTCCGGCCAGGCACCACCGCAGAACATCTTCAATCCTTTTGCCTGGAACGAATTTATAAAGGCATGGAAGCGCGGTGATTATAAAAGTAAGAAGTGACGGCTTAATCAATTTTCATGAAAAATATATCTGTGATCGGCGCCGGCACCATGGGCAATGGGATAGCACATGTTTTTGCGCAATCCGGATACCGGGTTAACCTGGTTGACCTGGATGGCAGGCAGCTTGAATACGCGATTCAGACAATCTCTAAAAATCTTGATCGCCAGCTTGCGAAAGGAACGATTTCAGAAGAACAAAAAGCAGTGACACTTGGCAATATCACCACTTTTGGCTCTATCGGCCAAGGAGTGAACGCTGCAGACCTGGTAGTGGAAGCAGCCACGGAAAACACTACTTTGAAACTGGAAATATTCCGTGAGCTTGATTCATTGGCACCCGGCGCAGCGATCCTGGCTACAAATACTTCTTCCATTTCAATTACAAAGATCGCAGCAGTTACTCAAAGACCTTCACAGGTGATCGGAATGCATTTCATGAATCCGGTACCGGTAATGAAACTGGTCGAGATCATCAATGGATATGCTACGGACAAAAGTATTACCCAGGCAATTGTAGCCTTAAGTCTTGAGCTGGGAAAAACTCCCTGTGTTGTAAATGACTATCCTGGTTTTATTGCGAACCGGATATTGATGCCAATGATTAATGAAGCGATCTGTTCTCTCTATGAAGGAGTGGCTGGAGTGGAAGAAATAGATACTGTAATGAAGCTTGGTATGGCTCACCCGATGGGACCATTACAATTAGCGGATTTTATTGGTCTTGATGTTTGTTTTTCTATCCTGCAGGTATTACATGATGGGTTCGGCAATCCAAAATATGCACCTTGTCCCCTATTGGCGAATATGGTTGCTGCTGGTTTTCTTGGGGTTAAATCCGGAGAAGGATTCTATACCTATACAAAGGGCTCGAAAGATCTGATTATAAGTAACCGTTTCAGTAAATAAATTATTCTTCGGTTAAAACTCTTTACCTGAACGAAACTATTTCATCAGCGTTTTTCTATTCCCATCTCTATTCTTTTGTATTCCAGGCCCTGTAAATCGTTCAAATCATTGAGCGTAATCTCCGATATTTTTAACGGCACTGCAATTACCATTTCAGGAAACAGTTGAAGTTCCTGCGAGATGATCCTGGCATTTCTTTGTTTTACAACCCGCATAATGTCATTAATCCGCGCGTAATCAAAATGAAGCCGATAAAAAACTTCGATGTCTTTGCGTACAACAGGAATTACCTGGAGCGCCATACTGGCTGCCATCTTATATGCATTGATCAGGCCTGTTACACCCAGCAGGCTTCCCCCAAAATAGCGGGTTACAACTACCAGGGTATTGGTGAGATCCTTACTATCAATTTGTCCTAATATCGGTTTGCCGGCAGTACCAGAGGGTTCACCATCATCACTAACCCTGAAGAGGTTTTTATCCGCCCCAATGCGGTATGCAAAACAATGATGCGTTGCTTTGCTATGAATTTTTCTTATCTCTTCGAGGCACTTTTTAAACTCCTCGACAGAAGAAACAGGAAAAGCATTGGCTATGAACTTAGATCCCCTGTCTTTAAATTCTGCGGATGAGGGCTGATCAATCGTGTTATATGATTCTGCTATACCCATTCCGCTATTCTTCTGATTACTGTTCACTGATGTTACCATTGTTTGTTTGGGTTTCTACGTCTGTTTTTGTTACCATTGTTTGTTTGTAAAGATATCATTGCGTTTCGTCGCTTTTGAAATGACAACATTATATCCAGGGTTCTGAATTTGTAAAATATTGTATTATGTCCACACCGCTCTCTGCTGTTTCGATAAGGCTCCCAGTTTTTAATACCGGGGCGGTGATTCCGGTATACACATAAAGCATCGGATTGGTGATGACCCTGGCTTCGTCCCAATATCCCAGGTTTATAAAAGACTGGATCAGCTTTCTTCCGCCTTCAACTATAACAGAAGTTATTTGCAGATCATACAAAGCCTTCAGTACATTTAAGAGATCCTGGTCCGGCGCTTTGGCATTATCGTCTGCTTTATCAATCTTCACAAAACGAAGATTTCCCGAATGCTCATTTTTGATTTTATTAAACACAATCGTAGGCGCCTCGTTATTAAACAAATTCAAACCTGGTGGTAATTTCAGAGTATGATCAATTAGCAATCGTACAGGGTTTTGGCCGCTCCATGATCTTGTGGTGAGCGATGGATTATCAGTCTTTGCTGTATTTGTACCAACCATGATTGACATCTCTTCGCTTCTCCATTTATGGACCAGCCGGTTTGTGTATTCATTACTGATCATCAAACGTCCGCTGTTATCGGCTGAAATAAAATGATCCGCTGTCTGCGCCCATTTCAAAATGATATATGGCCTGTGCCTGGTATGGAAAGTAAAAAAACGTTTGTTAAGTTCAAGGCATTCTTTCTCCATTAAGCCCAGGCTAACTTCAATTCCGGCTGTCTTCAATTTTTCGATACCTTTTCCATTAACTGCGGGAAAAGGATCACGACTGCCGATTACAACTTTTTTTATTCCTTTAGAAATAAGAAGATCAGTACAGGGAGGCGTTTTACCATAGTGGCTGCAGGGCTCCAGGGTTACATACATCGTGCTGACGGCGATAAATTCCTGGTCCTTTTCTCCGACTGCCCTGAGACAGTTTACTTCGGCATGTCCTTCCCCATATTTGCGGTGATAACCTTCACCAATAACTCGATCCTTATAAACGAGCACTGCACCTACCAAGGGGTTTGGGCCGGTGCTACCGGCACCAAGCTTTGCCAGTTCAATTGCGCGGCCCATATATAATTCGTGTCTGTCCATTTGCTTTGCCCGCCGAAGCTTTAGCGTAGGTGGGAGAAAGCTCCAAAAATATCGATTGTAAATTTATTTTCCTGCGTAGTTTATTCTGACTGTGTTAAGGCTGCTAAATCTTTATTTTTGAAGCCAGTTATGATTTTACAAGAAGCTAAAGATTTTCTGAAAACAGCACTTACGGGCATTTATGAAAGCCGGGAATCCACCACTATCTCAGACTGGGTACTTGAAAAAGTTACTGGTTTATCCAGGATCGACAGGTTAGTGCACAAAGATCGCCCCCTGACCGGATCGCAGGAAAAACAACTTCAGGACTACCTGGGAGATTTGCTTGCATACAGACCGGTTCAATATGTATTGGAAGAAGCACATTTTTATGGACTCAACTTCTATGTAAATGAAAATGTATTGATACCAAGACCGGAAACTGAAGAACTGGTAGAATGGATATTACAGGATACAAACCTGCAATCTCTGGCTGTATTTGATATCGGTACAGGTAGCGGCTGCATCGCAATTACATTAAAATCAAAAAACGATGCCCTGAAACTGGCCGCCTGCGATATCAGTGAGGCTGCGCTGTCTGTTGCATCAAGAAACGCGGATGTTAACCGGGTCGAAGTTGATTTTTTTACCTGTGATATACTTGATCTTGCTCAATCAGCAACCTTGCCCGTTTATGATATCATAGTCAGCAACCCTCCCTATATTCCTGAATCAGGGAAACAGGCAATGAGTCCTAATGTGCTCAACTATGAACCCCATACAGCTTTGTTTACTCCTGAAGAAGACCAATATATTTTTTATCGGACAATTGGCAACCTGGGCAGGACAAATCTTGTTGTTGGTGGAAAATTATACTTTGAAATTCATGAAGAGGGAGCTGATGGGGTCACCACCATTCTTGAACAGCAGGGATATAAAAACATCCGTTTAAAAAATGATCTGTTTGACAGACCCCGAATGATCCGTGCTGAAAAATGATTTCCGGATAATTATTGTACGCCGGTCTTATCTACCATAAGTACAGTCCTGGCTCCCAGTTCCCTTGCGATCCGCATCACGGCGACCACATCTTCAACCGGTACTGTTTTGTCAGCATTGATAGCAATGGTCGCATTGGAAGAATCTTTTGCAATTAATGGCTGAAGTGTGAGACGCAGATTTTCCGCTGCCACAACTTTGCCATTTACGATAAACTGATCCTTGGTATCGATATTTACCACAACATTTTGTTTGGCCCGGGTATCACCTTTGGCCTTTGGGGTCGAAAGTTTGATAACATTCGGATTGGCTAGTGTGGCGGCAATCAGGAAGAACATCATCAGGATAAAGAGAATATCATTCAAAGGCCCTGTATGGACCTCCGCATGTGACTTTAATCGTTTCCTGATATTCATAATTTATATTACTGTTATTGGCTTTAATACATTGTTAGAAATACTTTGTTAGACTCCAGGCTGCAACCAGGAACCGGATATCACCTTAAACTTACCTGGTCGGCTCTTGCAAAATGTCGGCAAATTCAGCACTTGCAGCTTCCATTTTGTTAGCAGTTTTATCAATCTGCGTATTCAGGTAATTATGGGCGATATAGGCCAGCAAACCGATGATCAAACCAACTGCTGAAGTAATGAGTTTTGTGTAGATACCATCAGCCATAGACTGGATGGTGAACTCGCCGGTGGAAGCCAGGCGGAAGAACAACTGGAACATACCAAAGATGGTTCCAAGAAATCCAAACATTGGGGCAATACCGGCAATCAGTGAAAGTATATTCAGATTTTTTTCGAGTTTATACATCTCGAGTTTACCCACATTTTCCATGCTGTTTTCTATGGCATCGATGGATTTGCCAATCCGCTGAATGCCTTTATCAATGATTCTTGCTACCGGGTTATTAGTATTGCGCGCGAGTGAACGGGCCGCACTAAGATTACCCGTTACGATATTGTCACGGATAATATTCATAAAATTTCCTTCTATTTTTGAAGCCTTTTGGATATAAATAAGACGTTCAAAAAATATAAAGATTGCGATCACGAAAAGGAGTGCAAGCGGAATCATGAGCACACCTCCCTTAGTCAACATATCTATGATGCTGATCTCGGGAGCTGCCGCTGCAGGTAAAGCCTGGACTGATTTATTTAACGTATCTATCTGAAGGAAGAACCAATTCATCCGGTTTTTGTTTTAGGTGTAAATGTAAACAAATGTGTGCCTAAAACGGATTTCGCTGCTCAATATTTCTTAAAGCTTTGTTACGATTGCAAATTACTGTCCGCTATGTTTTACCATCATCGCCTGGATCTGTTTCATGGTGCGTTCCATTCCGTCGGGACTTCCATCAAGAAATATCACATTTCCTTTACCATATTCTGCAAAATTCTTTATCGCTTCTGTCCACATACTGAAAAGGATCACATTGGTATCGAGATTAGCCTGTTTCATTTGCTCAGCTGCTTCAGTCATTCCCTTAGCCACTTCTGCCCGGAACAAAGCCACCCCCTGCCCGCGTAGTCTTGCGGCTTCCCTTTCTGCTTCAGCAGCAATCTTGATTGCGTTACCTTCTGCCTCTGCAGATTTTGTTTTTGTAATTAAGAGCGCCTGGCCCTCGTTTTCAGCAGCGGCTTTCAGGTTATTGCTTGCAACGACCCTGCTCATCGATTCAATGATTGCCTGGTCGAAAGTGATATCATTGATCTGCAGATCCAGCAGGTGATAACCCCATTCTTCCAGCAATACATCAATCTGTTCTTTAACATATTCAACAATCTCCCTTCTCAGTGCCAGGATCTCGGCCTGACGCTTGGTGGCAACAAATGACCTGATTGTACCTTCTATCGTTCTCGTGAGCGCCTGCATCAGATCCCGCTCCGTTATAAATTTAAAAGCAACTTTTTTTATGGTTTCCTCGCTTTCGTTCTGTACGGCATAAAGCAGCATATTTTTGAAATATACGTTCGCCTGGTCGGCAGTAACAGCCTGAAATTCCATTTCAATTGACCTGTTCTGAATACTGATCTTTTTGAAAATCTGTTCTATGAAAGGGATAATCAGACGCAGGCCCGGACGCAATATCCTTTGATATTTACCAAAAACGGTTACGACTCCAACCATACCCTGGTTTATCGTTTTCAAGCCTGCAAACAGAACGATCAAAATGATGATTATCCACCAATATTGAGAAAAAAGCTCCATAATGTATTTTTAGGTGCTGAATGTACAAAATTTTAGTCCACTATTCTTTTACATTTATTAACTGGCGGTAAGACTGATCTACAGGTCATTTATTTTATGTATCCGGTATCTACGAATTCCTTCTGCAATCAACCTTCCATTCATTTAATGGTTACACCTGTTAAATAGAACCTTCTATTCAATAAATGGTTACACCTGTTAAATAGAACCTTCTATTAAATAAATGGTACTCCTATTAAATAGGAACTTCTATTCAATAAAAGGTTACTTCTGTTAAATAGAAACTTCTATCAAATAAATGGCACTCCTGTTAAATAGGAACTTCTATTCAATTAACGGCTAATTTTGCGACATAATGGAAAATCGTTTTGATATACTGATCATCGGAGGTGGCCCGATTGGCCTTGCCAGTGCCCTTGCTGCCAAAGAACATGGACTTTCTTACCTGATCCTTGAGAAAGGTGCCCTGGTGAATTCGTTGTTTAATTACCCGGCTAACATGAGCTTTTTCTCTACTTCAGAAAAACTGGAAATCGGGGGGATACCATTTGTTTCGAATAACTTCAAACCTACACGGCCGGAAGCGCTGGAATACTATCGACGCGTTGCCACTTCCAATGAACTCCGGATCCACCTGCAGGAGCAGGCACTGTCGGTTAAGCAATTATCGGGCGGATACTCGATTACCACTTCACGCAACAAAACCTACCAGGCCAATAATGTAATTATAGCAACCGGATTTTTCGATATCCCGGTGTTAATGAGTGTTCCCGGGGAAGGTCTTAGCAAAGTAACTCACTATTACAAGGAAGCACATTTCTATGCTATGCAGAAGGTAGTAGTTGTTGGCGCCAGTAATTCAGCGGTAGATGCGGCATTGGAAACTTATCGCAAAGGTGCATCTGTAACGATGATCGTTAAAGGTCCCGAAATCGGGGAGCGGGTTAAATATTGGGTAAGACCGGATATAATAAACCGGATAAAGGAAGGAAGCATAAAGGCTTATTTTAATTCAAGGATAACTCGCATCACAGAAACAACCGTTGAAGCAGAAACACCGGATGGAAAGATTGTCATTGATAACGACTATGTAATCGCAATGACTGGTTACAAACCCAATTTTGCTTTCCTTAAGGAAACCGGTATTGAGTTATCAGGTGATGATATTATGTGCCCGGCTTATAACAGCGAAACAATGGAAAGCAATCTGCCTGGCCTATATCTTGCCGGTGTTGTTTGCGGGGGAATGAATACACATGTATGGTTTATAGAGAACTCAAGAGAACATGCGGTTAAGATTATCAAAGCAATTGTTGCAAAGAAAGTACCAGCTTGGAAAGAAGTAAAATTCTATGATTGTTAATCATCGCGCAATTCAGAGTAACTATATCTATGTTAAGATTTTTCTAGGGTTAAGATTTCTCTTCTGTTAAGATTTCTCTTCCCAGATGCCAGCCAGGTGAACAATTGTCTGAACACTTTTTTGCATATCCTGTATGCTTACATATTCGTGTTTACCATGAAATGCCATCTCGCCGGTGAAGATATTCGGGCAAGGTAATCCCATAAAAGACAATCTTGATCCATCTGTTCCTCCACGGGCGCTATGTTCAATTACCTTGACACCTGCCCGCGCTATCGCCTCATGTGCAAACGCTGAAATACGTGGATGCTGATCGATGATTTCTTTCATGTTTCTGTATTGTTCTTCCGGGAAATATTCAACCTGAGCCCCTGGAAAAAGTTCCAGCGCATCCCCTGCTTTCTGTTTAATATAATCTATATAGGCGTCGACCTTGTGCGTGTAAAAATCTCTGAGTATTAGCTGAACAGTTGCTTTCTCTACGCTACCTTCCATGGCAACCGGGTGAACAAATCCATACCGGCCATCTGTTGTTTCGGGTGAGAATTCGTCTTTTGGTAATGAATCCAAAAAGTTTGCAGCAACTTTCATAGCATTGACCATACTTCCTTTGGCATAACCGGGGTGAGCACTTATCCCATGAAAAACCAATTTCATTCCATTGGCTGAAAAGGTTTCATCTTCATAAGAACCAAGTTCACCTCCGTCCAATGTATAACCGACTTCAGCACCAAGTTTTTGAATATCAACCTTATTCACTCCCCTGCCTATCTCTTCATCAGGTGTAAACAAGATCCTGATATCACCATGTTTAAACAAAGGATTCTGAGCCAGATAATTAGCCATGTCCATAATAACCGCTACACCGGCTTTATCATCCGCGCCAAGTAGCGTTGTACCTGAGGCTGTTATTATATCATCGCCTTTTTTCTGCAACAGGTAAGGATGTTCTGCTGTTGTGATGATCTGTGCAGGATCGTCCGGTAAAACAATATCACTACCATCATAGTCGTAATGTATCAGGGGCTTAACGTTGGTTCCACTGGAGTCCGGTGCCGTATCCACATGGGCGCAGAAACATACAACCGGAACCTGTTTTTCAGAGTTTGATTTTATAGTTGCATATACATATCCATATTCATCAAGTTCAGCATCCATGATTCCCATAACTTTAAGTTCCTGCACCAGCAACCTGCTCAGATCCTTCTGTTTTTCTGTTGATGGCTGTGAAGTTGAGTTGGGATCACTTTGTGTATCTATCGCTGCATATCTCGTAAATCGTTCCGCAACGGTATATTCATAATTTTCAAACATGTAATGCTTATTTTTGGCAAGATAAAACTTCTACACCATTGTCTACTTCCAAAAAACCCGTACCTGAAAAAGGCTGGATGCGGGCGCTTATTTTTCTTGTTGTATTTTCTGGCATTTATCTTCTCGGACTTTGGTTGTACAGTCAAACCACTTTGAATGTAACGATCGGACCTGTTTTCGCAGGTACGGCAATCTTTGCATTTGCAACGCTCGTAACATTGCCTGTCTTCAGGGCCTTAATAGATAAAAAGTCTTTGACATCCATCGGTTTCCGGTGGAAATTGCCTGGCAACGACCCCGTTTATGGATCAAATCTTCGATTAATTGCCGTGCTCATGGCAATGGCCATATTGGGCGTCGGTTGGATAACACTCTACTTTACTAACGACCTGGAATATCATGGTGCGATGTTATCACCCCAAAATCTTTCAACCGGCTTCATTCTAATGTGTGTGATAGCGATTGCAGAAGAAGCAGTTTTCAGGGGTTATATTCTTAATAATTTGCTGGACTCTTTCAGTCCCTGGCTGGCTTTAATTACCTCTGCCATGCTGTTTGCATTTCTGCACAGCGGCAATCCGGAAGCAGGGATGCTTGCGCTTTTCAACGTTTTTCTTGCAGGTATTTTTCTTGGTATCAGTTATATCTACACGCATAACCTATGGTTCGCGATTTTCTTTCATCTCAGCTGGAACTTCCTGCAGGGGCCGGTCCTCGGCTTTCCCGTGAGTGGTCTTGAGCTACCGGCATTGTTCCAGGTCACCATCTCAGGAAATGAGCTAATAACAGGCGGAAAATTTGGTTTTGAAGCCTCAATCATCCAGACCGTCCTATTCATCATCGCAAGCCTGGCACTATATCTCTACTATCGTAACCAATTTCCTAGCTCATTAACCGACATTCACAATTCACAAAAGGAACAAGCTAAGTATTGAACCTGCCGAATTTATTTCAACATATTCCAAAAATCACTTAAAAAAGAATCCCGGCGCAATTGCAGCCGGGACCGATATCCTTAATGAATTATTTCAGCACCCATAAATTTCTTCACTTCACTCACCACTAACCACTAACCACTCACCAATGAATCCCCAGTTCCTTATGGCATAATTATCCGGGACGGCGGTTTCCCAATCTCAACCAGCTCAAGATCAAATATCAGCTCTTCGCCAGCCAAAGGATGATTCGCATCGAGCATTACTGAATCATCAGCAATATTGGTGATCACAACCGGTATCACTTGTCCGCTACCGTTAGTCATGTTAAGCTGCATGCCTATTTCCGGTTTCATATCTTCCGGAAAATTTGCTTTCGGAAACTCAACGATCATCGTATCGTCTTTAGGTCCATAAGCGTCATTAACAGGTATATTTATTGTTTTTTTCTCTCCCACGATCATCCCTGTTACCCCATCATCAAAACCTTTGATGACATTTCCAGAGCCGACTTCGAACTCCAGCGGTTCACGGCCTTCTGAGCTGTCAAATGTTGTTCCGTCAGTAAGGCGGCCATGATAATGAACCTTCACTGTGTCACCTGATTTTACTTGTTGCATGTTATAATTTTTGGACTTTGATTGAATTGTGCTGAATCAAAGTTGATTTATTCCGGCAAAGTAAATGGATAAATTTTCTACAGCCAATTAATTATTTATCATCATCGTTGCTGTTTTAACCATCTTTCCGGTCACCACGGAACCTTACCTTTGTCATCAGCTATTAATTTTTTATAATACAAAAACAATTCCAGCCAATTGAAAAATATGCGTGTCGTTTTTATGGGAACACCGGATTTTGCTGTCGCCTCGCTCGATGCTTTGGTTAAGGCCGGATTTAATATAGTTGGAGTAGTAACAGCACCAGACAAACCGGCAGGAAGAGGCCTTAAACTCACAGAAAGTGCTGTTAAAACTTATGCAACAAGCCATGACTTGCGGGTATTACAGCCTGAAAAGCTAAAAAGTCCTGAGTTTCTCAATGCACTGGCTGATTTAGAGGCAGATATACAAGTTATTGTTGCTTTTCGCATGTTGCCGGAATTAGTCTGGAATATGCCACCACTCGGCACTATAAACGTCCATGGCTCGCTATTACCTAAATACAGGGGTGCGGCGCCTATCAACTGGGCTGTAATTAATGGTGAAAAAGAAACTGGTGTAACAACATTCAAACTGCAACATGCCATCGACACGGGTAACATACTACTTCAAAAAAGTTTTGTTATCGGGGACGAGGAAACTGCCGGTGAAGTACATGACAGGATGAAACTGGTAGGAGCCGAATTGATTGTAAAAACACTAACCGGTATCAAAGAAAATAATATCAGTGAAATGCCACAACCTTTCGCTGAAAACATTCCTCATGCACCAAAAATATTCACAGAAACCTGTCGTATCGACTGGAATAAAAATGTGGTCACCGTTTACAACCTGATCCGTGGATTATCACCTTACCCCGGGGCGTTTACTATGCTTGATGGTAAAACGCTGAAAATATTCAGGGCTGAAAAAGAATCCGGAAACAATTCAGAACAACCCGGCAAATTGCAAACCGACGGAAAAACTTATCTCAAATTTGCTACTGCAGATGGTTTCATTCGTGTTGATGAGCTTCAGCTTGAAGGAAAGAAAAAAATGAGTGCTACCGAATTTTTAAGGGGATATCGATTTAAAAACTAATATTGTTCCACTTAGTTTGCATATAAAAATATAATCATGAAAAGATTCCTGCAGATAATTGCTTTATTGTTGATCGCAGCTGTTGGTTTATTAACGATGTCCATGTCTGACCCAAAACCACAGAAAAAGAAATGGGTTCAGCTTTTTAATGGTAAAAACCTAAAAGACTGGAAAGTAAAAATCAGGGGCTACAAGCTCAATGATAATTACGCAAACACTTTCCGGGTAGAAAATGGTTTGTTAAAAGTATCATACGATGGTTATAACGACGAATTCAAAAAGCAATACGGACATATATTTTATAAAAAGCCTTTCTCTTCCTATATCATTGCGGTTGAATACAGGTTCGTAGGAAAACAACCTAAAGATGGAGAAGGATGGGCCTTCCGCAACAGTGGTATTATGGTGCATGGCCAATCACCCGAAAGTATGTTGAAGGACCAGGATTTCCCTATATCCATCGAAGTGCAATTACTGGGAGGTGATTCCACCGGGGAAAGAACCACAGCTAATCTCTGCACACCGGGTACACAGGTTGAAATGGACAACAAACTGATGAAGGCGCATTGTTATAATTCTAAGTCAAAGACTTTCAGGGGCGATCAATGGGTACGCGTTGAAGTAATGGTATTGAAAGATTCTGTTATCAAACATATTGTAAATGGAGATACAGTAATGGTTTACCAAAAACCACAGATCGGGGGAGGCAATGTTTCGAACTACGATTCGACTGCAAAAAAAGATGGCATGTTACTGAAGTCGGGTTATATATCACTACAAAGTGAAAGCCACCCGGTTGAATTCAGG
The DNA here is from genome assembly GCF_035489435.1 of Flavitalea sp. Lineage (NCBI taxonomy): Bacteria > Pseudomonadati > Bacteroidota > Chitinophagia > Chitinophagales > Chitinophagaceae > Flavitalea > Flavitalea sp. The sequence goes on along the minus strand of NZ_DATHKG010000093.1, from coordinate 12,385 downwards.
AAAATAGAAATTATGAACCTCGAAAAATAAGGGATCCTGTTCTAATATTTTACGTCTATATAAAACTTGCTGTTAGCAACACCCAATTCGGAAGCTGCAGCATCGCTTAAGCGTACAGCAAGACCAGTACTTTCTTTCATTTCAGGAAGCTGACCAAGTACTTTTGCATAAATTGATTTATTCGTAGAAGAGAATGTTATTTTGACAATGGTTCCAATCGGAACATTATTCATCAGCGCATAGTACTTACCATCATCCCAGCCACTGGTGCTTTTAAACGTGCCCGCATTCCCGGTGGTGGTTTTACCGCTTTCATTGTATTGGCTCTTAAAAAATCCACCTTTATGATTTGCAGGAGCTCCATTGTTTGAACTGGTATTGATCACTTCCGGTTTTGCATTGGGCTCTTCAGGAACTGGTGCCGGTTCCTCTTTTGCTACGGAAACTACAGGAGGCGTTGTGCTTTTTGTGGTTGAATTCTGGGCGACCGGTTTTGAAGCAAGGTCTTCGTTTTTCTTGGTCTCGCCTTCTTTTGTAACTGGTTTAGGCGCTTCCTGCATCGCAACCGGTGCAGAACCACCTACAGTTATTTTATTTGATCCACCTGAAGCAAACGGAGATTGATCACCTTTTACTTTCAGATAACCGACCACCAGCTTCATACCATTTTTTAGCTGATCAGAGCTTAGGCTGTTCCATTTTTTAAGGTTGGCAGCAGGAACTTTGTTATAGTTTACACTTACCCGATACATTCCTTCCTTCTCCGCTACAATATGATAAAGGGGAATAAATGTTTCATCCGGAAGTTTTTTATCGTTTTGTGAAAAATTTGTGGCTGTCAATGGTATCCTCAATAACTGTCCGACGTTGAGTGGCTTATCAAGTGATGTTTTATTGTAAGGTGCAAGCTCTTTCGGGCTGAGATTATAGATGCGCCCGATGCTGTACCAGTTTTCTTTGGCAACAACTGTATGCACCAGGTGAAGATCAGGTGAAGATCCCTGGATGATCAAACCTGTCTGAGAACTTACTGCCTGGCACACGACAATTAACAAAATGATAAATCTGATTCTCAACATAGGTCTTGTATTTCTGCTATCGTGCAAAGATGTGAAATATTTTAATTGTTTTCGCTTTTCAGGATCCGCCACTCTTTTGGATAATAATTGTTTGTCCTGTTCGACAATACTTTTATCCATCCCAGCTTAACCCCTTCGTACAATACGAGTGCCCATCCTTTCACCGAACCATCTGTCTTAACTTCTTCTTTCCTTAAATATTGCAGGGCATCCTGCAGTTTTAACGATATGCCAACAGTTTTATTACTGATGATGTTGCTCAATGCAAGGCTATGATCAGGCACCAGGTCCTTTCCTGCCACTTTACCAATAGCAACTCCGGCTTTCCTGATATAGAGATTGTCGGCAAGTATAAGCAAAGCTTCCGTAAGTGAAGAAGGCATAGCGAACACCAGGTCACCGGTTTTCCATAGTCTCAGGGGCAGATCATTATCTATCCATGGTAAAACTATGTTGTTTTCTTCCTTTGAAAGCTTTTGCAACATTGTTTTCCGCGGTGGTCTTATTTGCTGTTCAGTGCCGTCAGTCTTTTTGAAACAACTCAGGAAAAATCCTTCCCCTTTTAACTTATCGGGATAAAACCGGTAGCCTTGTGCCCTGGATTTTGGTGATAGGGAAGGTACAATACCCCAATCGCTGTCAAGTAACAAAGGAAGGTTTATCAACTTAAATTCGTCGATCAGCCAATCAACAATGGCTTCGTCTTCATCCGGTGAATAAGAACAGGTTGAATAGATCAGTACACCATTGTTTTTAAGGCTGGGAATAATATCTGCTAGAATACGCTGCTGTCTCTGGCAGCATAGCGCTACATTTTGTTCACTCCATTCATCGATCGCTTCAGGATCACGGCGGAATAAACCAGAACCTGAACAAGGTGCATCTACTACGATTACGTCAAAGAAATTTTCCAACCTTGTAAAATCTTTCGGATCGCTATTGGTCACAACAACATTTTCAGCTCCCCATTTAGTTAGGTTTTCTTCGAGAATATTTGCACGTGAACGGATCACATCGTTACTTACCAATAAGCTGTCTGAGTTAATCAATGATTGCAGCAGGGTCGATTTGCCACCTGGAGATGCACAGAGGTCAAGTACTTTCAGTGTTTGATCCAGTGAAACTGTTTGTTTCAATGCCTGCTCAAGAAACATCGATGATGCTTCCTGTACATAGTATACTCCGGCATGCAGCAATGGATCAAACGTAAAAAAGGGTCGTTCAGGAAGATAGTAGCCGGAAGAAGACCAGGGTACACGTTCGTATTTCTGATCAGGATTTAATCCCGCACTTTTTAATGGATTGTAACGGATCGCAGTCACTGCTTCCCTGCTTGAGTGAACCTGCTCAAACTTTTTTCTGTCAAAACCCGGAACACCTTCCAGGCTCTTTAGCAATGATTCCGGCAAGTTGTGTAAGGACATCTGTAAATTTACGCCTCCCGGGCGAACTTGATTAAATTAGATCGGCTTATAATCTGGGGGCAAGCTGGCTACAGGTTCTTGATTTCGGCAATCAAATCCTGCAAAACTTTTTTTGCATCACCAAACAACATCGATGTTTTTGGTTGGAAGAAGAGATCATTTTCAATACCTGCATAACCTGGCTTCATACTTCTTTTATTTACAATCACAAGCTTTGCAAGTTCAACATCAAGAATAGGCATACCATAGATCGGTGAATTTGTATCGGTTTTGGCCGCCGGATTCACCACGTCGTTGGCACCAAGGATCAATACTACATCCGTCGAAGGAAATTCTTCATTGGCCTGTTCCATCTCTATCAGTTTTTCATAGCTAACATCTGCTTCAGCAAGTAACACATTCATATGTCCGGGCATACGACCGGCAACAGGGTGAATGGCATATTTTACCTCTACACCTTTTTCATTAAGCATTTTTTCAAGTTCATGACAGGCATGTTGAGCCTGTGCGACAGCCAGGCCATAACCAGGCACAATCATAACCCTGGTGGCATAACTCATCACTACTGCAGCATCGGAAATACTGATTTCTTTATAATTACCCTGGTCTTTTTTAGCACTTTCCGGACCTTTTGCACCACCACCAAATGAACCGACCAGCACATTCAGCAAGGAACGGTTCATTGCTTTGCACATCAGAATGGTAAGCAAGGTTCCCGCAGCGCCAACCAGGATACCTCCTGTGAGCATAACCTTGTTATTGTAAAGAAACCCGCCACAGGCAGCAGCAACGCCGGTAAATGAATTAAGCAATGAAATAACCACCGGCATATCCGCACCGCCGATCGGCAACACAAACATGATCCCATAAACAAGCGACAAAGTAACTATGCTATAAAATAAAATATAAGGCCAGGAAGTGATCTGCAACCTGAGATTGTTTCCAAAAACCGGCGCGGCTTCGAACGCATCATTTATGTTATATAAAAGCCAGGCAGCGCCTGCCAGTATCAGACCAAAAACAACAAGGTTCGCTATATGCTGCCCCTTAAAAGTAAAATCTTTGATCTTTCCATTGAGTTTACCCCAGGCGATCATGGAGCCCGCAAATGAAATAGCACCAATCACAAGACCAGCGAGTATGATAAGCAACTGATGAGTCGATATGCCATTGTCAATCGAAAACTCCACATGTTCACGGGTTTCTGAAAACACCATGCTGGTATTCACAACCGGTTGTGCAAGCAGGTGATTAAACTCAACAATTGAAATCAGCGCAGCACAAGCCCCACCCATTCCATTAAACAAACTCACCATTTCAGGCATGGCCGTCATCTTCACTTTCCTTGCGGCAACTGTGCCGATGACACCACCTATGGCAAGGCCCGCGAATATCCAGGCATAATTACCCAGGCCATTACCTTCATCTTCGTATAAAAATATGGTACCCACTATTGCGAGAGTCATACCACCGGCTGCGATCAGGTTACCCTTTCTAGCTGAGGCGGGATTTGACAACATCTTCAGACCAACGATAAAAGTCAGGGATCCGATGATATAAATGAGTGTGAGTATACTTAGTTCCATATCAGTGAATTCCTATTTCTTTTTTTTGAACATTTCCAACATCCTGTCAGTAACAACAAATCCACCTACCACATTCAGGGTTCCAAGAATCACGGCAAAAAATCCAAGTGTCAGTGCAAGGTAATTATCAGGCTCGGCCTTACCCATCACGATAATCGCCCCGATAATCACAACGCCATGTATAGCATTAGCTCCGCTCATGAGTGGTGTATGCAGCACAGATGGCACGCGGCCAATTACTTCTATCCCAACAAAGATCATGAGCGCTACTATGTAGATCATTTGTTCGTTCAGCAAAACCCAATCGAGAAAATTATTCATAGACTTTTATTTCAGCAGTTCATAACCCGGTTTTCCATTATGCTAAGCAGTTTCTGTTACCAGCGTTTTCACACGTTCATGCACCACTGTTCCATTATGCGTGATGCAACATCCAATCACAAGATCATCAGCAAAATTCAGATTCAACGTACCTTCCTTTGTGATGACAAGCTGCAGAAAGTTAAACATGTTTTTTCCATAAAGTTTGCTGGCATCAGAAGGCATGGTTGATGGCAGGGCAGAATTTCCTATGATGGTAACTCCATTGTGTATGATGGTCTGATTGTTTACCGTAAGTTCAGCGTTACCACCGGTTGCTGCAGCCAGGTCAATGATCACTGATCCTTTTCTCATTCTTTCGATCATTTCCGTTGTAATAAGCAACGGAGCTTTACGGCCAGGTATCTGCGCAGTACTGATAACGATATCTGCCTTAGCTATGCTTTCTGCAATCTTATCTTTTTGTCGCTGCATAAATTCAGGAGTCTGTTCAACCGCGTATCCACCGGCTTTACTTGCATCTGCAGCTCCTTCAACCTCTACGAATTTTGCTCCAAGGCTCATCACTTCTTCTTTAACCGCTGGCCTGGTGTCGAACACCTCAACAACCGATCCAAGTCTTTTTGCCGTTGCTATCGCCTGCAGTCCTGCAACACCAGCCCCAAGTATCAGCACTTTAGCGGGCGCAATGCTACCTGCGGCAGTCATCAGCATCGGGAAATAACGGCTATAGGTATTCGCACCTGCAAGAACAGCTTTATATCCCGCAATATTCGCCTGGGAGCTCAGCACATCCATGCTTTGCGCCCTTGTGGTGCGTGGCAGCATATCCAGGCTGAAACTGGTAATATTAAATGAAGCCCATTTTGCTGCGATAGCAGGGTAATATAAGGGCTGGTATATGCCGATAAGTATTTTAGATCTGAACATATCCAGTGCTGATGCTTCAGGGGGATGCATACATAAGATCACATCAGCTTCTTTTATAACATGTTCACGGGAATGAATGATTGCACCAACAATTGCGTAATCAGGATCTGCTGCAAAAGCGCGTTCACCGGCATTTTTTTCAATGTATACCTGCACACCTTTTTTGACAAGAGCAGCGGCCATATCCGGCAAAACAGAAACCCTGGTTTCGAATGTTGGTTCTCTGAGTACGCCGATGATCATAGTTTAAATGGATGTTGAAGCCATTAAGGTAGCAAAAATTTTTTGTAGTGGAAGGCGTTTTAAAATCGGATACTAAAGCGTTGGGGTACCCGGAATTCTTTCCGGAAAAACAGAATACCTACAAAAAACAGGTCAATACTCATGGTTACAGCGGGGTGACTGCGACAATATTCCCAGGCTTTTTCCATCTCTTCACTCCAGTGAATATCGTCCATAACCACTACTGTATATTCATGAATCACAGGCAATAACCGGTGCAGATAATTTACCGTGGGTTCGTAACGGTGATTCCCGTCGATAAAAACAAAATCTGCCTTACCAGCTCGTTTCATTGCGGGCACTATGGTGTCATCGAAGTTTCCATTTAACTGGCTGATATTTCTTATGCCAAGCTTTTCGAACAACACCTTTGCACGGGCAGCAATCTCATCTGCTCCTTCAAAAGTCAGCACTTTAGCCGAGGGCTGCGACAATGCAAGATATGCTGTTGTGGTGCCAAGGGAAGTTCCCAGTTCTACAATCGTATCCGGCTTAAAATAACTCACCATCCGAAACAACAATGTTGCATATTTCTTTGGCTTCAGTGAATGTTTTGCAATCTCACTCACCTTCCTGCTGTTTGTTTTGCTATGCCCGGATCCAGCCCCGAAATCTTTTACATTAAGCAAAGTTTCATCGCTCAAAAGCAGCTTTCTTTCAGCCTCAATTATTTTATATGCTGGGTAGTCCTTCCGGTCGTTTAGTATTTTTTTGATGAAGTCAAACACAAACGGGGAATGTGTTCCATGGCCCCTTGAATTGGATGAGTTAATATAATAACGGAGATATTTAAGAAACAGCCGGGAGGGAGAATACATCAATGGATCCTATTTCGGTTATACTTTCCTGTTAGATTCCCAGACCTCAATCGAAAACGGAAATTCGTGTTTTTCATCTTTTGGAAAATCTACCTTGTAGGATAACTTCCAGGAGGCATCCATGGGGGGGAAATGTGTATCTCCTTCAAATTTTCCATGTACCCTTGTAAGATGAATTTTGTTTGCCCTGTTAATGGCTTGTGCATAGATCTCACCACCTCCAAGCACAAACACCTCTTTGGTATCGGCTTGTTCTGCGGCCTTGTAAGCGGATTGCAGGTCGTTGACTACTACCACCCCTTCAGGCTGCCAGTTCTTTTTCCGGGTGATGACAATATTATATCTTCCGTTTAGTGGCTTCCCCAGCGATTCAAAGGTTTTACGGCCCATGATGACTGGCATCGCCCAGGTAACATTCTTAAAATATCTTAGGTCGGTTGGAAGGTTCCAGAGCAGTTTATTATTGTTACCGATAACATTGTTATCTGATGCTGCTACAACTAAACTTATAATCATTCCGGCTAAATTAATTTAAAGAATGATGCTATACAGCCACGGGAGCTTTTATAGCAGGGTGTGATTGATAATTTTCAAGTTTGAAATCGGAAAAACTGAAATCGAATATATCCTTTATTTCCGGGTTGATTTTCATAACAGGTAATGGAAATGGTTCACGGCTCAGCTGCAGTTTCGCTTGTTCAAGATGATTACTGTACAAGTGAACATCACCAAAAGTGTGAATAAAATCTCCGGGTAACATATCACAAACCTGGGCTATCATAAGTGTTAATAATGCATAGGAAGCAATATTAAATGGAACACCAAGAAAAACATCCGCCGAACGTTGATACAGCTGGCAGGACAATCTTGGCTTTGCATCCGGAGAAGTGGCTGGTGACACGTAAAACTGGAACATGGTGTGACAAGGCATCAGTGCCATATCTTCCAGGTCAGCAACGTTCCAGGCGCTTACAATTATTCTCCGGCTATCCGGGTTCGTTTTCAACTGCCTGATTACATCTGAAATCTGATCATAAACCTTTCCATCTGCACCTTCCCAACTGCGCCATTGTTTGCCATAAACAGGGCCAAGTTCACCGTTTTCATCTGCCCATTCATCCCAGATTTTTACCCCGTTTTCTTTCAGATAACCAATATTGGTGCCACCCTGCAGGAACCAGAGTAGTTCATAAATAATGCTTTTAAGATGCAATTTTTTAGTCGTAACCAGGGGAAACCCTTTTTCAAGATCGAACCGGAGTTGATGCCCGAATACACTGGTCGTACCTGTGCCGGTACGATCGCTTTTGCCTATTCCTTTGTCGATAATATGTTTTACCAGGTCCAGATACTGCTGCATGGCTGCAATTTATGATAAGAAGCTTGATTTAATATTTCAACCTTTTCACAAGCGGGCATAACTTTTAAATCCAGGCGGGCATAACTTCTTATATCTATGTTGACCCGGTCTGGTGTTTGTTTGGTTTGCTCATTGTTCGGTTTGCTGCTCATCCGCTTTACTCATAATTAAGAATGCCCGGTTTCAGACAACTCGGTTTCGGTAGCCACGGAAATCAAAGGTTTAGCGTTTATGGCATCATTTGTTTTATCATTAGTTTTATCAATAGCGTTTACCGGGCTTTGATCCAGCATTTTCAGGCTTTTATTATGCTGGTCCTGCAGCTCTCTGAGGCTGTTTTCAAGCCGGCTGATCTGTGCCTGCATCGAATCTTTTTCGATCCTGAACATAGAGGCAGCCGCTTCGCCGTCGTCCAGCTGGTGCTTGATATGTTCATAAGACATGGTCATTTTTTCCAGCAAAGCTGCATTTTCCCTGAACTGGAACTCGAGATCATGAAAAGCTTTGATCCTGGTTTCAAGTTGTTGTTGAAGGAACAACACATGTGTTTTTTGTTCGTTGACCAGGTCATGGAGATATGCTGCCGAAATAGGGGAATCAGTATCGGTAGAAGCCAGGTTTCCGGATAAAGAACCGTTTTCTGACACCGCCTCGCCCGGAAAATATCCACCTCCATTAACACCGTTTGCGGCCAATTGAAAATCAACCTGCGAACCCGGAGTTATTTCCAATGCCGAAACTTCATTGTGAAGGGAACTCATCCTTGTTTTAAGGGATTCCGGTGGAATAACTTCTTTCGCAAAAGTAAGTGCGTGCTGAAGTTCTTTTATTCGCCTTTTATAGTGAAGAACCTCTTTCTGTAATCTCGAAACCAATGAAATATCGACCACTTCATTCACCGGCAGTTCAGGGTTTTCATCCGCTTTAAGGGCGTTTTTCTTTTTTTGGCGATAATGAAAAATAGTGGTTACCAGGAAGCTAACAATTATGAGCGGTACAGCGATCCACAAGACTATTTTTAGAAATAAAGTAAACTCATCAAAAAATGCAAGCAATAATACCATGTCAAACAGTTTAAGTAACGCAATGTTGGGGTTACTGATCGGGCAAAAACCAGGGTCATCATTGGATAGCGATTAAGGACATTCTGCAAAATAAGATCCAGAAACCGGGTAATCAAACCTAAAAAGTCAATTTTAAGCAATTGTTTGCACAAGCAGCGGTTCTACATGGGCTGAGAAGGACGGCTCCAAACTTCGTGGATCTTTTCGCCCCTGCTGCTCAATCCTTTATGAATCCATTTGCCGTTTTCTATGCTACCTTCAAAGGTTAAGGAAGCCCCCACCCGGGTACTGTCACGGGAGAAAAATTCTATATTTTCCGTGTATTTGCCGTCTTTAAATGTATAATTCCCCCCACCAGAGCCTGAAAATTCTTTGGTTTCAGTATTTATTGCTGCCCATTGAAACCTCGAGCCGGATAAAATCTTGATCGTTTTGCGGGCTCCGGGCCTCATTTCATTCATTTTATCCCCCTGCACCCGACCGGTGATCTGCCAATTACCTGCAAGTGCCCCTGTACCATCATCCGACCTGTTCCAGGTCGATTTGCCGCCGTTAATATCTGAATTGAGTTTATTACCCTGGACTGTGAAACTAAATACAGCTTCTGTGCCGATTGTATTTTTGTCAACAGTGCTGAATTCGAAATTGATGACCAGTTTGTTTCCATCAATCCTGTACTTACCACCTTTGCTAGAAAAAAACTTTTTTGCATTCGTGGAATATGCTGTATGGGTGAAATAATTGTCAATAAAAATGAGTACCTGGTCGCCGGAATTGTCTGTTGTTTTCCAGGCGCCTTTTAGAGGATCAGCTGCCTGCAGTTCACCCTGAGGATCGCTTTTGCCAGTTTTCGCTGGAGGGTTATCGTTATTCCGGAAGCTATTACCAATCATTAATACAAACAAGAAAACAATAAGTCGGAAAAGTTGACGTCTGTTGGGCATGGTGCAAGAGAATTATGAATTATGAGTTATGAATTATGAAACCGGGAGAATTGCTTCATAATTCGTTTCATATTTTGATGCAAGGCAATTCTTTCAAATTTAGATACTCGTCCTGATATTACCATGTTTATTCTTTTGTGGTCAAAACAACAAAAAGGTTGGTTTGAGGTATGCGATTCCTTGTGACCCAGAGATGTATCTTTGTAAACAATCTTATTTAAAAATGTACTAATTGACAAACGCACTAACTGACAAACGTATTAACTGACAAACGCACTAACTGACAAACGCATTAACTGACAAACACATTAACTGATAATCGCCCTAACTGATAATCGCCCTAACTGATAATCTCACTTTAACTGACAATGCAAATCGCCGTTGACAATGTAAATCGCAGCTGACAATGTAAATCGCAGCTGACTTAAAATCTGATTCGTAGCTAATTTCTGATAATATGAACCGTTTTTCACTGTGCCTGATTTTCATTATATCGTTTATAAAAGTGTTTTCACAAAAGGGTGATGATAACTTAAAGTATATAACTGAGCTTAAGGAGCATCAGCAAGATTACAAAGTGGAACTCGCCGGTATAATCAAAAAGGATACTTCGTTTGTCAGCTTTTATGATGTACAGTCTGCGTATCGCCTCGAAGCAGTTTATGAACCATTAAGAAATCAGCCCGTTTTTAGTATGGGAACCTCCAGTGGAAAAACAAAGCAGGCGCAGAAGATTGGCCTGGTTAAGTTTTCTATCAACAACCGGACATACCAGCTATCGGCTTATCAACTCCTGGCCCTGAGAACAAATCCTGACCAACAGGATTTATTTTTCATTCCTTTTACAGATGCTACCAGCGGTGAAGAAACTTACGCTACCGGGAGATACCTGGATTTTAAGTTATCAGATATCAAAAACGGATCATCCCTTGTAATAGATTTCAATAAGGCCTATAATCCCTATTGTGCTTTTGTTGATGGCTATAACTGTCCTATCCCACCGCCGGAAAACCAGTTGCAAGCCCATATTAAAGCCGGTGAAAAAGCCTATGGAAAGAAGTGGAAGTGAAAAGCAGGTTTGAGCAGAGATTAATATTAAAGAGCAGAACTCGTCAATAATGAGTAGATCAGGTAATAACGAGAAAGAGCAGAACTCATCAATAATGAGTAGACCAGGTAATAACGAGAAAGAGCAAAACTCATCAACAATGAGTTGACCAACAATAACAAGAAAACCTATAATAATAAGTTGCCCCGAACTTGATGCGCAGGACTTAACTATAAAGTGTGGGACCTACTAAAATGTACATGACCTCACAACAAAAAAGGAACGAATGAAAAGAAATAAATTCATTGTATCACTGTTTGGGTCAATGGCTATTCCCTTTGGCTCCTTTTCGCAACTAAAGAGAAGTCTGTTCCGCAATGATAAAGGATTCAAAGTAAAAGCCGGTGAGGGAAGAATTCATGGACACATTGAAATGCAGGTGGCTCTGACCAGCATTGTTGATGTAAAAATATCCGGTAAAGATACCGACGGAGACCTTGCGATATTTGAACAAACAGCCGTCTTACCCGGTCGCGGCTGGCCCAGGCACGTTCACCATTCCCAGGATAAAACTTTTTATGTAACTGAGGGAGAATATTTGTTTAAGTTGGGGGATGACAAATATCGGCTCAATGCCGGTGACTCTATCTATCTCCCTAGAAAAAGCCCTCATGCCTGGATACAGCTAAGTGAAACAGGCAAAGCCAACATCACTATGCAGCCAGCCGGAAAACTGGAAGCATTTTTTGTAGCAATCGCTTCATTAACCCACGACCCTACACCTGCCGAAATGCATAAGATATTTACAGACCATGAAATGGAAATTGTCGGTCCCGGTTTAAGAGCAGAGGATGCCGAAAACTAAACAGAGTAAGTGGATTTGGTACACCGGTGCCCTTAAAAATCTACCCATTCAAAAGTCAACCCTTAAATGGACCCTTAAAGGGACGCTTAAAGCGATCTAAGTGGACCGTGTCCGCCGAAGCCCTTAATATTCAACCTCTCTAAAACCATCAACCGCCCAAGGGCGTAGGTGAACCGCACTGGATTCGAACCAGTGACCCCTACTCTGTCAAAGTAATGCTCTAAACCAACTGAGCTAGCGGTCCTTTTGAGCGGCAAATATAAAATAATTAATGTCCATTTCAACCCTCATCTAACATTCATTTCATCTTATTTTTTTAGCCGACACCCGGCCTCACTCAAACTTATTATAAACACTCATTCCTATTGTCAAGTAATTAGAAACGCTCACAGCTATTATCAGGATAAAATGTCCCCTTTGCCTTAACAAAAATTCTTAACTCCAAATTCAGGAAGTGACATTGTGCTATTTTAGTTTAACAATATGACAACCAAATACAGAAAGTGACAAGTGACACTCTCATCACTTACCACTTTTATATAACTTCTTTCACCGAGCTCAATCATGCTGCTTGGTTTGTTAATTTAGCGAGTTTTTTTTCTAAGGTAGCTATTTGTTGTTTCCGTTGTTTTTCTTTGTATTCATCCATGTTGACGGGCATAAA